>JAOZSC010000152.1 GCA_029939875.1 Desulfobacterales bacterium | reverse complement strand
CCACGGGGGCAATCCCAACGATCCCAATTGGAAAACCGCCCACCAGGGGATCGTTAAAGATCCTTCCTATCCGGATCCCTCGGAAACCTGTGGCGCCTGCCATGAGGATATCGCCGAAAATTATAAAACCAGTATGCACGTCAGCCTGGCGCCTTTTACGAAAATGATGAACCTCCGGGCCAGTGATGACGAAACAATCCGGTCAAAAGTCAATGCCGCCGGAAAAACCCATTGCACGGCCTGCCACAGCAGTTGCGGCCAGTGTCATGTCAGCCGCCCCGAAGCGGTTGAAGGCGGTTTTCTGGACGGCCATCTTTTTCAAAAGCGGCCGCCGATGTATGAAGTTTGTACGGCCTGCCACGGCAGCCGCATTGAAAGAGAATATTTCGGCAAGAATAAAGGCATTCCACCCGATGTTCACCGCCAAAAATATTTTCAATGCAGCAAATGTCACCCGGCTAAGAAATGCATGGGGACGGGAAAGACTACCAGAACCGGTACGAGGTGCAAAACGGGCCCCAGTGCTTAAATTGCCACCAAAAAATCTTCGATACCGGCTCCGTGAATGCCAGGCAGCACTGGATTCATAAGGGCCAGGTCAGCTGCCAGGTCTGCCACGCCATGCCTTACAAGAACTGCCGGGGCTGTCATGTCGGCAGGGATAAAAAAGGCCTTAAATTTTACAAGACCGGATCTTCGTTTATGGATTTTAAAATCGGTCTGAATCCCCTGCGATCGCCAAAAAGACCGGAGAAATTTGTTACCGTCCGGCGGGTACCCGCGGATCCCGGGATTTTCGATTTTTATGTCAAAGACGGTTTGAGCAATTTCAACACCCTTCCGGTCTGGAAACTGGCAACCCCTCATAACATAAGGAAACAGACCCCTCAAAACATAACCTGCAATGCCTGCCACGGAAACCAGAAGTTGTTTTTGCTGAAAAAAGATATTCAACCACTATATGCAATTGCCAACCGGGATGTGGTTGTACCGCCGGGCTTGATTCCTCCCAAAAGAACGCCTTAAGGCAGGCCGGGGGAAGGTCTTGGGGCAAAGGTCTTTGTTTGTGGATGGGCACGGGTCAAGCACCCCGTCGTTGGCGCGATAAATCATGGTGTCATGAGAAAGGAGGGTTACAATGAAAAAAAGTCTGCATTTCTTCCTGGCGGCGCTGCTCGTTTTTTCTTTTGTCGCCAGTCAGGCAATTGCCAAGGACCTGACCGCCAAAGATTTTGTTGACGTCGCCAAAAAGAGTATTCATGAAATCTCTGTTTCCGAGGCCAAGGTTTTGCTTGATAAAGGTGGACATATTTTCCTGGACTGCCGAGAGCCCAAGGAATTCAAAATGGGCCATGTTCCCGGTGCCATCAACATTCCCCGGGGGTTGATCGAGTTTAAAGTCGGTAAGAAAATCCCGGAAAAGAATGCCAGAATCATCATTTACTGCAAAAAGGGAGGGCGCGGCTGCTTGGCCTGCTGCACCCTGTGCAAGATGGGCTACCACAGCGCGGTAAACATGGCCGGTGGCTGGGTGGCATGGGAAAAGGCTGGCTATCCGGTGGAATGAGGGCGGTCATATTGCTACCCCGCCCGTTTGCGGGCGGGGAGGCTTACTTGTCCACCCCCATGGCATTGGAGATAGTGTTGATATAATTAAAGTAGCTGACCAGGGCCACAGCCTCTAAAAGCTGAGAATCAGAATAGCCGGCTTTTCGCAAGCGGTCAAAATCCTCGTCGGTCACCTTGTAGCTTTCCTTGGCGGTTTTGATGCAAAATCGCAACAGCTCCCTTTCCGTTTCCTGCAAATCGGCAGATTCAAACCCCTCCTTGATCTTGTTAATATGCTCTTCGGGGATTCCCAGCAGTTTGGCGATGCGTTCATGTTCCCCCACGCACATGGTACAGCCATTTTCAAGGGACACCAGGATGGCAATGTATTCTTTGGTGTTAATGTCCAGTTCCGACTGGGAAAAAAGGAGGGTTTTGACCATCTGATTGGTCATATCCAGGATATCGGGCCGGATCGCCAGAATTCTGACCAATTCCCCGATTTCACCGGTGAACGCTTTGACTTTCTCAAATTGTTTTTTGATCGGCTCATCCACCGTTTCCACATCCGGCAGTTCAATATAGGCCATATTGGTTTTCTCCTTCGTTTGCCATGTTTTTTATGCAACCTTAGATTTTTAATCGTTTTTTCTTTGCATTTTATGGCGAAAATATTTTCGCCACCAAGACACCAAAACACAAAGATAAATAAAAGCAAATAGTTTTGCTTAGTGTCTTTGGGCCTTTGTGGCAATTTTTCCGGTTTATCCGGGTTAGGGTTTACCTATAGAAGGCAAGCTGTCTTGTCAAGGTTCGAGTTTTACGGCGCTGTTTTTTTTAAGCGGGCTACAAACATACCCGGCCCAATGCTTCGGATTGGTTTGCAATCTGCGTGCGGGTGCGATAAACTGGCCGGCAAAGTCCCGTTTCTACCCGGACCCGGCAAGTGATGTTTCCCTGATCAGCACAAAGTGTCTGGAATCTACGCAGAAAAGGTGTGAAGGTTCGTGAACGAGATTGTCATACTGGCAATTGCCCTTGTACTGGCCTTTGTTATCGGCAGGGTCGCCGCTTTTTTCCGGGTGCCAAGCGTAACAGGGTACCTGCTGGCCGGCATTTTGCTGGGGCCCTCGGTGATCGGGGTGCTAACCAGACAGCACCTGGCTGCTTTTGTCAACATCAGTGAGCTGGCCCTGGGGATTATCGCTTTTTATATCGGCGCTGAATTTGAGGCCTCCCACTTCAAACGGTTGAAAAAGACCGTTTCATATTTTTCGGCTGCCGAGATCGTGACCACCCTCACCCTTGTTTTGCTGACTCTGTTGATCGTTTATTACCGGACCCCCGCCATGGCATTGCTGCTGGCAATCCTGGCGGTTGCCACAGCTCCTGCCGCAACGCTGCTGGTTATCAGGGAATACGATTCGGAGGGCCCCCTGACGGACCATATGCTGGCCATGGTGGGGCTCAACAACCTGATCTGCATTCTTGCGTTTGTTATCACCCTGGGTCTAATCTCATTGACGCTAAGCGGGCCGGCTGGCCTTTCGCCGACGGTGGTCATCATGGAAATGGCCCGCAAATTATTGCTTCCCCCCCTGTTCGGGGTGGCACTGGCGCTGCTATTGCAGTTTTACCTGCGCCGCAACCCGGAACAAAATGAGTTACTGATCGTTTCACTGGCAGGGATTATGCTGGGCGTCGGGTTTTCTCATTATTTTTCGGTCTCTTCCCTGCTGACCAATCTGGTCATGGGAGCGGTTCTAGTCAATTCCTGCGACCGGGCTAAAATGGTCGTCGAAAGGCTCAAACAGATCGATTATCCTTTGTACGTCCTGTTTTTCGTTTTGGCGGGCTCCAGTATACATCTTGAAATGCTGCCGGAAATCGGACTGGCCGGTGGCCTGTACGTTGTTGCCAGGATTGCAGGAAAAATCATCGGCACCCGGCTAGGGGCAAAATGGGCGCAGGCCGCTGAACCGGATCGTCTTTACCTGGGCATGGGCCTTTTGTCCCAGGCTGGGCTGGCCATCGGGCTTTCCACTTGGGCGGCCAAAGAGATGCCGACTGTGGGAGAACCCCTGGCGGCAATTATCCTCAGCACCACCGCCGTATTCGAGGTCATCGGCCCGGTACTGACACGGTTTTCTCTCATCAAGGGCGGGGAGGTGAGAATTGTAAAACTGCTGTCATCGATGACCGTCGGCGGTTTTAAGGCCCAATTCCACCTTTTGACAGATCGCCTCAGATCGGCGTTTGGGATGACACCCAGTTATCAGCAGGCCCATTTCAACGGGCCTGTCATCGTCAGGCATTTGATGCGCTATCATATTGAAACCATTCCCCCAAGTGCCAGCCTGGACAAGATAGTCAAGATCATAAAGCGCAGCAGATACAGTATGCTGCCTGTCATCGGAAAAAATACCGGGTGGATCGGCATGATTTTTCTTACAGCCATACGGGATTTGTTTTTTAATAAAGAGTTGGGGCGGTTAATCCTTGCCCAGGATATTGCACACGATATGACCACGATATCCCCGCAAGACAGCCTGGAGTCTGCCATGCAGGTCTTTGAAAACGAGTCGGTGCCCTTTCTGCCCGTGGTGGAGCCTACCGGGGAAAGGCGCTTTCTGGGCGTAATCCATCGCAGAGATATCGATTTGTTCCAGCTGGATAAGGAAAAAGGGAATCCATGAAACCAGAGCGGGTTTTTATCTGTGTATTGTGTCTTAGTAGTTTGTTTTTTCTGTTGGCCTTCAATTATACGTCGGCAGAAATGAGCCCGGAAGACAAAAAAAGTGCCCGCATTGTACCGGAGGAAGCTGTGATTGACCAGACGGCCGACAATAGCGCCATTAAAAACCAATCCGAAAATTATGCCATCCGCTGGTATGATGCCGCTACGTCGGAAAAACCAAAAGGTGTTGCCCTGGTGATCCACGGACTGAATTTGCGGCCCGACAAAATGCAATCCGTTGTATCGCAGCTGACGGCATCCGGAATTGATGTCTGCAATCTGTCACTGCGGGGGCACGGGGACAATTATGATCATCGCGCGGGTGTGGACAGCGCGGCAGGCCGCATGGCGTCTTTTCGGGATGTGTCCTACCCCCTGTGGATGAACGAAGTGTATCTGGCCTATCTGCAGGTTCAAAAAAGAGCTCTGCAAAAAAAGATCCCCCGCTTTCTGTTGGCCTATTCCCTTGGCGGCCTGCTGGGCCTTGACCTGTTTGCGTCCCGGCCGGATGTACAGTTTGATCGCATGGTTCTTTTTGCACCGGCCATCAAGCTGCACGGCCTCTTTTACATTGAGCGGGCATTGAGCCCGTTTCCGCGACTGATCATCCCGAGCCTGGTGGCGCCCAAAGCCTATCTTACCAATCCGACGGGAACCCCCATCGCCGCTTACAATGCCCTTTTTGACGGCCTGGCGCATTTTGAGAAGCATGTCGGCCCCCGGATCAACGTTCCCACCCTGGTGTTCATCGATCCCCAGGATGAATTTATTCCCCTGTGGGGCCTGAAAAACCTGATCCGGGACCAACACCTGGACCAATGGAAGCTTTTTCTTGTCAAGAAGGGAAAAGAGGCTTTCGGCAGGTACCATCATCACATGATCGATGCTTACTCCACCGGCCAAGACGAGTGGCGGAAAATGATGACGGCCACAACGCAATATCTGTTAAACCGACGGTAAGTGGCCGGAAATTCTTAGAAGTTTCAAAACCCCATCTAAAAACGGTAGCCCACCTCCAGCATGTGCATGTTGACGCCCGGGTTCGGGCTGTAAAGACCGGCGTTGGACATGTGCTGGAGGCGGTAGCCGATGGCAATATGGCGGGTAACGTTAAAATCGATTCCGATGTGGGAGGTAAACTGGACGGCGCCCCCGAGATCATCGTTGCCGAACTGGTGTTTGCTGATAGCCGTTGGATTGATCCCCATGAAGATGCGGGTGGTTTCTTTGAAGCCGGTAAAGTAAATGCCGGGTCCTGCCGAACCGACAAAGGCGGAGTTGTCACTGGCCCTTATCATGCCGGCGTTGGCTTCCAGATAGGGAGTTAAAGACCAGCCGGCGCCCAATGCCCATGACCAGGGCATATTCCAGATTGAAAAAGCCTCGACCTGGTAAAAATTGTTGTCATTGCGATTGTCTGAAATTCCTCCCCGGATGCCGAGCATTTCCCAGTCCATGGTTAGCCCCTGGGAGCAGAAACCCCACCCGCTGATCAACACCATCATCACTGTGATACCACAAAGCTTTCGCATTTTAGAATCTTTTAGTTTTCAAAGGCCTCAGATTGTAAGAAACGGTTGACTGACTCCGGTTTTTATCCGGCGGCCGCCACCCGGCAGCGTACGTAACGGTGAAGCGGCGTGCCCGCCAGTTTGTCGCGGTTTGTGGCTTTTGTCAAGCGGTTGACATTGGCCCCGTAAACAGTTGCCTTGTATTCCAGCCCGAACCCGTGGGGCATCACCACCAGCCCGGGCCGGGTGGTGGCGGTCACCTGCAGTTCGATTTCAACTTTCCCGGCTTCGGTGGTGACCCTGACCAGTTGTCCGTCACACAGGGTTAACTTGTCGGCATCCTTGGGATTCATGGCCAGGGTGCAGGCCCGGCGATCTTTGTTCCAGGCCGGATCTCGCATGAGGGTATTGGCATTGGTGTCCGTGTGAAGGCCGGCCATGAGCACTAGGGGAAAATTTTTATCAGCCGCCAGCGCTTTTTGCTCCCCATCGGCGTCAATGCTTTGAACCCAGTCGGCCAGCTCCGGGATCAGCACGTTGATGCGGCCGTCCTCATGGCGAATTTTTTTCATATTTTCCTCAGGGTCCAGGCGGCCGACCCAGATCCCTTCCGGGTGATCGAGGATGGCTTTGAAGATTTCTTCTCCCTGGGCGGGATCGGGTGAAAATCCTTCACGGGCGGCATTTTTCCGGAACTGCTCCGGCGCCGTCATAAGAAGTCCCCACAGTGCTGCCAGGTTGGCGGACCCCAGTTCTTCGCCCAGGGTTTTGGCCAGAACAAAGGGCATGGCCCCCAG
>JAOZSC010000151.1:1328-6599 GCA_029939875.1 Desulfobacterales bacterium | reverse complement strand
GCCACCGCGGCCGGCCTGGCCGCCACGGGCATTCCCGGAGTGGCGGCGGCTAAAAAAATTGATAAAAACCAGCAGATAGCAACCTTGCTGGATATTCGCAAATGTGTGGGCTGTGAAGCATGCGTGGATGCCTGCTCGGAGGTAAACGTTGGAAAATATCCAGATCCGAAAAAACCCTATCCGAAAATGTATCCCAACAGGGTCCCAGTTGAAGACTGGTCTGAAAAACAGGATGTCAACGACCGTCTGACACCTTACAACTGGCTGTTTATCCAGCATGCCGTGGTGGATATCAACGGTGAAGAAACCGAACTGACCATTCCCCGCCGCTGCATGCACTGCGTGACCCCGCCGTGTGTGGAGCTTTGTCCCTGGGGGGCCGCACGGCAGTTGGAAAACGGCATCTCCCGCATCGATTCGGACATCTGCCTGGGCGGCTCCAAATGCCGCAAGGTCTGTCCGTGGGATATCCCCCAGCGTCAGACTGGAACCGGACTATACCTGGATATTTTGCCGTCCCTGGCGGGCAACGGCGTCATGTACAAATGTGACCGCTGTTATGAGCGTATCGCGGATGGTGAATTGCCGGCCTGTATCGAAGCCTGCCCGGAAGATGTTCAGACCATTGGGCCGCGGGAGGAAATCATCAAACAGGCGCATTCCCTGGCCAGGGAAATCAACGGCTATATTTACGGGGAACATGAAAACGGCGGCACCAACACGATCTATGTCTCGCCGGTTCCCTTTGAGGAGTTAAACAAAGCCATTGAAAAAGGAAAGGGAAGGCCCCACCTGAAACCGGTATCCGACACCATGGGCCAGGCCAACAACCTGGCAGCCGCCATGTTTATCGCGCCGGTGGCAGGCATTGCCGCCGCAGTGGGAAAATATTACAAAATGTCCAAAAACAGCAAATAAGGGAGTTTAACCCGATGCCTCAAAATAGTAACAAGCCTGCGGTTTTCAAACGCTATGTTTACCTGGTGACCCTGTTTTTTCTGGCCCTGACCGGTTTTGGCCAGATGCCGATTTTTAAACGCTACTATATTGCGGACATTCCAGGGCTGGCCTGGCTGGGGGAATTTATGGTGACCCACTATATCCATTACCTGGCAGCCATATTGTTTTTGGGCCTTGTCGGGTATTGGACCGTTGATTACCTGCTGTCAAAACGAAAAAATCTGCAAGTGACCACGGCGGGATATGTGCGCGGTGCCCTGCTGGCCGGCACCCTGGTCAGCGGCATTTTTCTGGTGATCCGCAATCTGGCCGTATTTCATTTTGCGCCGCCGTTCATCATTTTTCTAGATCTCAGCCACCTGGGGTTTATGATGGCCTTTTTGTTCGTCAGCCTGTATTGCCTGGTCTTTAAAAAACAGTGGACAACTGCCCGGTAACATCATATGATCACCTTCAAGGAGAATTCTTATGAATGACATGCTGTTACTGGTGGCAGTTGTCGGGGTTTGGATTTTGCTGCAGGCCTACATTCTGCCAAAACTGGGTGTATCCACCTGACTGAAAGATTCCTGTCAGGTGACAGGCAACGATGACAAAGGCAAAAAATCTGACCCCCAGGAAAGTCAAGGATAATGATTTTGATCTGATCCGCGCCATTAACTCCGGCCAGGTGGATAAGTTTCACGATCTTGTGAAACGCTATGAGCAGAAACTTTATAATTTCAGTCTGCGAACGTGCTGGGATCCCCGTGATGCCGAGGATATGGTTCAAGATACTTTCTTGAACGTTTTCAGATACCTTAAAGACTTTCGATACGAAACCAGGTTTAAAAACTGGCTGTACAAGGTGGCTGCCAGCACCTGTATCAAGCAGCGGCGTAAATCCAAATTCGCTCCTGAAAAGGAGCTGTCCTGGGAGGAGTTCTACGCTGGCGACGGCACCGGTGCGCCGGCACAGGTCCCGGGGTGGGCCTCCATTCCGCTGAATCAGCTGCTAAATGAAGAGCTGTCTGAAACACTTAACCAGGCGATTATGTCACTGCCGAGAAAATATCGGCTGGTCGTCATATTGCGGGATATTGAGGGGTTCAGTACGATCGAAACTGCGCAGATCCTTGATTTGTCCTCCGCCAATGTAAAAGTCCGGCTCCACCGCGCCCGGCTTTACCTGCGGGATAAATTGAAAGGATATTACGAACATGACCGGTGAATATCGAGACCACACACACTGCCTGGAAATGTTTAAAAAACTTTCCGAATACATTGATGGCGAGTTGGATCACGTGACCTGTGCGGAAATTGAGCAGCATTCCGAAAATTGCGTCGCCTGTTTTTCCTGTCTGGAAACCCTTAAAAGAACGGTGGCGATTTGCAAAAATACCAAAGACAAGCCGGTACCCCGGGAATTTTCCCAAAGATTAAAAGAGATCATACAAAACTTACCCAAAACAACTTCCCTCTAGTGTAGTGCTTCCGGCTTAACATTTCAGTACTTCGAAATTCTGTGGTTCGATATTAGCATTCATTATTTTCTTATTGATCCTCACGGCTTGCGCTGCAGCCTCCGGGGCTGTATTGACAACTCCTGCCGGCGGCATTATTCTTCAATGTTACGGCCAGTCATTTGTTTTTTGATATCCACGCAACGATGCACAGCGTCCCGGTGAAGTATGTATTTTATGGGCGAATGGTTGACATTCACATTATCCAAAACGGTAAACCGGGACTTGCTGTGTCTGTAGACGCAATGATTTGCGTCGTTATGCATGAAATAAGGAAAACTGCGAATGTTTCTCAGTGAAATGCAAGCGGGTCAGACCGGCACCGTGGCGCACGTCGGCGGAAATGGCATCCTGCGTCGCCGGATCCTGGAGATGGGCATTGTCAAGGGCAGTGATATAACTGTCGAAAAGTACGCGCCCTTGAAAGATCCGCTGGAACTGATCGTCAAAGGCTATCATATTTCTTTGAGAGTGGAAGAGGCGGCCCGGATTACGGTTGAAAACGTGAGATAGGTCTTTTAACTTATGCGTCCCAAACTTACCATCGCTTTGGCCGGAAATCCCAATTCAGGCAAAACCACTATTTTTAACAATATCACCGGCACCCGCCAGAAAGTGGGCAACTGGCCTGGGGTCACGGTGGCCAAAAAAGAGGGACGCATCCATAAATTCGGCTATGATCTTAAAATCATTGACCTGCCCGGGACATACAGCCTGACCCCTTTTTCCATCGAAGAAATTGTTGCCCGCAATTATATCCTGGATGAACGGCCGGATGTGGTTATCGACATCATCGATGCCTCTAATCTTGAACGCAGCCTTTACCTTGCCACCCAGCTTCGGGAGATTGACTGCAAGGTTGTCTTTGCCTTGAACATGGCGGACTTGGCGCGAACCCGGGGCATGAAAATCAATGCCGGAAAGCTTGCCGAGCTGCTCGATGTGCCGGTGGTTTTTACCGTTGGCAATAAAAACGAAGGCATTGATGACCTGCTGCAGCAGAGCATCCAGTTGGCAGAATCCGGCACCTGTGCTCCCCGGGCGCGCAATGTCAAGTACAGCCAGGACATTGAAAATGCCATCGAAGGCCTGCAGCGTTTTATCGAGGACAAAACCGACGGCCCACAGCCCTATAATACCCGCTGGGTGGCCATTAAGCTGCTGGAAGACGATAAAATTATAAAAGAGCGTATTCTGCAGAAAGACGCTGATGTCGGTCTTGAAATCCTGCAGACCACCGATGCGCTGCGCAAACGCCTGGAGGAGCGTTTCGATGACGACCCGCAAATCGTCATGACCGACGAACGTTATGGGTTTATTGCCGGAATCATCAAAGAAGTCCAGACCACTTCAACTTTGCGCCGTGTGGACATATCCCGCAACATAGACCTGGTGTTGACCAACCGGTTCATCGGCTTTCCGATATTCATGTTTTTTATCTGGGCCATGTTCCAGCTGACTTTTTCCCTGGGAGGTTATCCGGTCCAGTGGATCGGCAGTGCGGTGGGGGCGGTTTCGACGATTGCCGGTGCCGTTCTTCCCGACAGCCTTGTCAAGGATCTGATACTGGACGGCATTATTGCCGGGGTCGGCAGCGTAATCGTATTTTTACCCAACATCCTGATTTTATTTTTCTGCATCGCGTTATTTGAAGATACGGGCTACATGGCCCGATCTGCTTTTTTGATGGACAAAATTATGCATTTGATCGGTCTTCACGGCAAGTCATTCATTCCCATGCTCATGGGCTTTGGGTGCAATGTCCCGGCTATCATGGCCACGCGCACCCTGGAAAGCGAAAAAGACCGCATTCTGACCATCCTCATCACCCCGTTTATGTCCTGCTCGGCCAAACTGCCAGTGTATATCGTACTGGCAGGCGCTTTTTTCGGCCTCCGGGCCGGAACGGTCATTTTTGCCATTTACCTGCTGGGGATTTTACTTTCGATTGTCACCGGACGCCTGTTCCGTTCCACCCTGTTAAAAGGCAGGGATGCGCCGTTTGTCATGGAGTTGCCCCCTTACCGGGTGCCGATGCTCAAAAGCCTGTTGATTCACATGTGGGACCGCAGCAAACTGTTCTTGAAGAAAATGGGCAAAATTATTCTTGTTGGATCGGTCATCGTGTGGGCCCTGACGGTGTTTCCCCGTAACATCCAGTATTCTGTTGATTATGCCGCCCAGATCAACCGCATCAACGATACCTACGCGTCGCGCCTGGAAACGGCAGATGACGCCCGCAAACACCAGCTGGAAAGTGAGAAACAGGCTGCCGTATCCGCGTTGGTCCGGGCGCAGCAGGCCGAGCAGATTGAAAAATCCTACATCGGCCAGCTGGGAAAAGCCGTTGCCCCGATTTTTGCCCCCCTGGGGATCCAGTGGAAAGGTGGCGTGGCCCTGCTGACCGGTTTTGTGGCCAAGGAAATCGTGGTCAGCACCCTGGGCGTCCTGTTTGCTGCGGATACGGATCAGGACTCCGATGTGCTCCAAAACGCTCTGGCGGCTTCCGGCATGACCCCGCTGTCCGCACTTTCCATGATGGTTTTTGTTCTGCTGTACCTGCCCTGCCTGGCCACCGTGGCGGCTATCCGGCGCGAAACCGGCTCTTACAAGTGGATGTTTTTCAGCATTGCATACAGCACTGTCCTCGCCTGGGTGATGGCATTTGTGATCTATCAGGGAGGCAGATTTCTGGGGTATAGTTAGTTCTATCTAAACCCACCACCTAAGGTGTAGGACTGGAGAGGTTCTACCGGTCCGAGGGCAAGCGAAAAAAAAGTGCCTAAAGTTCGAAGTGCCTAAAGTTGTG
>JAOZSC010000151.1:0-1318 GCA_029939875.1 Desulfobacterales bacterium | reverse complement strand
GTGATCTATCAGGGAGGCAGATTTCTGGGGTATAGCTAGGAAAGGTACAGGGTTCAGGGTACAAGGAGGCGCTGCGCGCCAGGTTCAGGGCAAACCGCCTGCGGCGGGCCGTAAGGCCAGGAGGCGTCTTTTTTCCCATGGCAATTCGATCATCGTTGCCTTCTCCTGTTCCATGATCCCGGTTTTGGTATGCTGTCCGTCGCGAAAATAGTCACGTCCCATCTCCGGTGCCGTTCGCGACGCCATGAAGTTTTTTACGCTGTAAAGTGGATAAACACATTGGCATCCTGGCCGTCGAGTTCCGGCCGGTTTTCCATCCAGCTCAAAATTCTGCACCCCTCGGCGTCTCCTGAGGGTGCCGAGCAACTAATGTAGGGCATGATGGGATCGCCGGCGATTGATTTGTAATACAGCATCCGGGCACGATCCCGGGGAAATTCTTCCAGCTCCAGCAGATGAACCATGTAAATGAAGCAATCGCCTTCGAATAGATCCGTAGTCTCCCTGTATTGGGCAAGCCGTTCTTTGAACTTGCTGACGGCACGGGTTTGGTCCTGCGCTTCGATGATCAAATTGAATTCACCGTGTCGCCGGTTGGATTCCCGGTTTCTTTGCTGATTGGTGGCGTGGAGGAATTTTCCGATGTAGATCATGGGAGATATCCTTTCATAAAAAAAATTATCCGCAGTCTGCAAATCCCGTATTGTGCGGCTTTGCGGTTATTCCTTTTCCCCGGCCGTCGACAGGCGGTCGTCAGGATCCAAACAGTTCGCCGAAACGCATGAGCAGCTCAAGATCACCGGTTACCTGGTATTTTTGTTCCATGAACATTTTTTGACCGTCCGCCTTGCCGGTCATGACATCCATCCAGATCTCAAACGGCGTGGCAATGGTGAGGTCGGGGCTATCGGTTTTGCCGGCAACCACCTCAATGTTACCGCAATCTATCGTAAAATGGCAAGCGCCTTCAACTTTTCCCGAAAAATCAAACTGCAGGGTTGCCCGGGTATCTTTGCCGGCTTCATGGTTAAATCCCATTGCCAGGATGGCCATAAAAGCCTCGATGGAATCGGGTCGTGGTCTCATATGTTTTTCATGGAATGTTTTCGGTGTCACCCCCTCGGCAATACAGGTTTTCCAATATGCGTTCCCGGTGGCGGCAAAGGTTGGGAAATCGACGATCGGCTGCTGGATTTTTTTCAATGTCTCGACGGTAATACGCTTGGAAGTCACCAGTTCACGTCCGGCCTGAACCGTGGCCGCAAAAACATCTCCATTTTTGCTTTTTACCAGGGGCAATGTTTCGGCAGCCGGGCGA
>JAOZSC010000150.1 GCA_029939875.1 Desulfobacterales bacterium | reverse complement strand
AATCAAGCAATACGAAGGCATAAAACACACCGATGACAAGTGGGACTCTTTTTGGTTGGCGCACATGAAGCACTTAAATATTTTACCCGAAGGCTATATCTACCCAAAAGAGCAAAGGGCTGTGCGCGATCTGCTGCGGCGAAGACTATTTTTTGTCAGTCAAAGAACATCCAATATTTTAAGCCTTCAAAGTACGATTACCAGAAACCTTGGAATTAAGATGTCAAGCAATGAAATCAAAAAGCTCGACATGGACGATGCTTGCGATCTTTTCGATTCCGCGAACCTGGTGTTCATGGCTCAAAATAATATCTCTACCATTAAGCATTTGGCAAAGATTATCAAAGGCATAGAAAAGCAAGTAAAACCCCAGGTTGATCTTCGCAAAGAGTTTGAGATGCTGACAACCATCCCCGGGATTGGATTAATTCTGGGTCTGACAATTATGCTTGAAGTCGGTGATATAGGACGGTTTGCCAAGGTTGGCAATTACGCTTCTTACTGCCGTTGTGTTGGTAGTAAAAGAGTTTCAAATGGGAAGAAAAAAGGTGAGAACAACAAGAAAAACGGCAATAAATATTTAGCATGGGCTTATGTTGAAGCCGCGCACTTTGCCAAAAGGTACATTCCCAAAGCCCAGAGGTTTTATCAGCAGAAAATGGCTAAGGCAAATGGCGCTGTTGCCACCAAGGCCCTTGCCAACAAGTTGGCCCGTGCTTCCTATTTTATTATGCGGGATCAAGTACCGTTTGATGAAGAAATGCTTTTTAGATAATCGGTTTGGGTGCAGTAGAGAACCGGTATAAGGGTTGGTAATAAACCACAAGATGTGATTGGTAGCTGCTGCACCCACATAATAAAAGATAACTGCCTTGTTATCGGAAACTAAGGCAAAGCAGTTAATAAAATAAATGAGGGTTGAACGATGCGTTAATAATTTCGTTTTACATTTTGGGTGCGGTAGTGAACCGGCATAGGGGTTGGTACAAAACCACAAGATCTGATTGGTAGCCGCTGCACCCGCCAACAGCCGAACAACGTTGTTTAGATCCTGATTCGCCTATGCCGTGAGTCCACAAGGGGTTGGCTAATAACCATAAGATTTGTGATAAAAACAATTGAACACGGTATGGCACCGAAGATTTTCTGGGGTCCGAATGGACCAGGGGCCGTGTTTTAAGCATTGTGCTTGAAGTACATGTGTTTGGCTTAAAACACAATCGCCTTGAACCTGATGGGTGACTGGTGCGGATCAACACAGGTTGAACCGTGAACCGATAAAAATGAAATAACGGGTGCGAGACGGGTGGCAAAACAACACCGTGCTGTGGGGGAACTAAGACCAAGAGAAAAAAATGAAGCATTTTTTTATGGGAGAGGTGTTTTTTCTCTTGACATGCCCTTTAATGGGTGACCCCACTGACCTTGCTGACCCCACTGACCTTGGTAATTAAGACTCAATGCAGGAATAGTCCCTGAGCCGGGCTTAAGGTGATGATTTTGGCGCGATTAAGTTATTTTGTCGCAAATTATTTATCACCGCCTTGATCACCTCATTGATGATGTTATCTTTTGGGCCTTTGCTCAATGTTTTTGACTGCCCGGACCAGATGAGTTTTTCTGTTTTCACATCGTATAAATTCGTTTCCAATCGGACGGTCGTACTGGTGCTTGAATAACCTGGATCCCTGTATCGGCTTTGATAAAAACCGTAAAAGCCTCTATGGACCGAGTCGTCTCGTGTGAAAACATCTTTTTGTTCTTTGCCGATCAAGTGTGTGATGATCACAGCATCATTTTTATATTGATTGACCGCAGCTAATATTGTCTTTTTTTTTAATTCCAAGTTTGCAGGCATTGATATCGCCTTTTCGCTTGCGATCGCGTCAACCCCAACGGCCTTCAGATGTGCAACAAACCTTTTCTCAAAAAGCCTCCGGTTATGTTCATTGCCGCTTATTGCAATTACAAGAATATCAGACACGGGCTTTCCCTTATAGCTATCTTCAATCGGCTTCTGGGTAAGTTCTGTCCCGCCGCAAGAAATAATCAGAAAAGTAAAAAAAAGCAGATAACCAAACCATTTAAGTATATTTTCTTTCATCAAACTGCTCCTGACTGTAAAAAGTGTCCAATTACTGATTGCCCTTGAGATGCCAAGCATTAATAAATACCATTTATTAAAATAACCATTCAACCCTTAAGGGCTGATAATTATAGCTATTTCCAAAATCCATTTTTTTCGCCACACGTTAATCCTGGAGCTTTTATGAATACCGTCACCAATGCCTCATAACTATCGCACTGCAAGCAACAGGGTATCAATCGCACTATTTATAATCGCCCCAAGCGACACAGGCAAATAATCTTTGGATTGAAAAAGCTTTTCAAACTTCATTTCGTAATACTCCGGCAGGGAAGCCTTGAGTACTTTTCCGTCCAACCACAGCGTCAAAATCGTCCGCCTTCATAAGTCGAATCTTAATGGTACCCCCTTTCTCTTCAGAATCATATTTTGAGCATAACTGAGGCATACCAAATTTTGCAACACTTAATCAATATTGATGGATAAATTGTGGTTTTTAGATTCGATCGAAAATTTTGGGCGACTGTTTATGAAAGGTCTTGTAACCTCAATAGCAATGGCGTCGATTAACAGCCTCTCTGTAAGCTCAGACGCTTACTTTTACATTGACTCTCACGGGGAATTCCTCTATGGTTTTTCCTCAACAAAGCAATCCCTTATCATGCCATTTTTGTCACTATCACTAAGGAGAAGGCTATTATGAGAGATAAATTGGGAATCATTTTATTGATCGTTTTTTTCGCAAGCCCGATAGCAGCACAGGAACTCACAGGAACCCTCCAGCAGATTAAAAAATCCGGCCAGTTCAGAATCGGCTATCGTGTGTCTGCACCGCCCATGTCCTTTTTGGATAAAGACGGCAACCCGGCTGGTTATTCTATTGATATTTGTAAGGGTATAGCAGTTGAAGTTGAAAACAAAATCGGTACGGACGTAAAGGTCAAATATGTTCCCGTAACAGCTGATGAGCGATTTAAAGCCCTGGACGATAACAAAATTGACATCTTATGTGGCTCAACTACTAAAACGCTTTCCCGTAGTGAACTTGTTGACTTTACGCAACTGACATTTGTCACCGGCGCTTCGCTAATGATCTTAAGAGATAATAAGGCTTTTGATTCTGCCGGCTTTGATGGAAAAAAAATTGGAGTTATAAAAGCAACAACGACTGCAGTCGTGTTGAAAAAACTCCTTCGAGAAACATCTACGGATGCGAAAATCGTCTTATTCAATTCGGCAAAAGAAAGCATTGATGCGCTACGCAAAAAGAAAATCGATGCCTTTTCTTCAGATCAGATCGTTCTGATTGGTTTAGCGCTAAAAGAACAGGATCCAATGAACTTTGAAATTAAGTCCGACGTGTTTTCCTTTGAGCCTTTTGCACTTGCCGTAAGGCGAAATGATGCCGATTTTCGCCTCGTTGCAGATCGCGTGATATCTGAACTTGACCGCTCAGGAAAGATGCTTGAAATTTATGACAAATGGGTTGGCAAGTTTACCCGAAAAAGGCTGCCCATATTCGAGGCAATGATCCAACTTAACGCAACACCAGAGTGAGAACGTCGGATCTTATAAAGAAACCGCGCACTGGAGACAGTGGCGGTCAAATAATTCCTTGATGCCTTGACATCATATAAATTGATGCTATGATGATAATATGAGAACGACAATTTCCATAGATGATGATGTATTGGAGAGGGCACGGGCCGTGGCGGCTAAACTGCGCACACCATTTAAAACAGTTGTCAACGAAGCGCTTCGGACAGGCCTGGAGCATGTAGAACAGCCCGCGAATCATCGGCGGTACAAAACGAAACCCCATGCAATGGGCCTGCGATCCGGGCGCAATCTGGATAACATCCAAGAATTGCTGGCCCAAGTTGAAGGCGAGGATTCCCGTTGATACTTGTCGATGCCAACATTCTTTTGTATGCGGAAGACTCGCTTCATCCACGTCACCAACAGGCACGCGTATGGTGGGATGGCCGGCTTTCCCAGACCGCAACTGTTTGTCTGTGCTGGACAGTCCTGTCCGCATTTATCCGGATTGGAGCCAATCCCCGGGTCTTCGAGCGCCCGCTGTCCCTCGAACAGGCCCTTGCCCGTGTACAAAGCTGGTTGGACCAGCCCTGTACGAGGATCGTTCGACCGACTCAGCGGCACTGGACTGTATTTCAGCAGATGCTCACCGATGGGCAGGCTGTTGCTAATCTGGTTACGGACGCTCATCTGGCAGCACTGGCCATTGAACATGGTTGCGAGCTGGCTTCTACCGATGCTGACTTCGCTCGTTTTCCCAAGTTGAAGTGGCGTAACCCTCTTTCCTGATTCCTATGAGCGAAAATAAATAAGAATATATATCATAAAAAAAGAAAAGGCCTGCCACGCCTTGAAAGTGTGACAAGCCTTATCTGAATGTGGCGGGAGCGACGAGACTCGAACTCGCGACCTCCGGCGTGACAGGCCGGCGTTCTAACCAAACTGAACTACGCCCCCTTAAATTGTTTTCAGAGCAAGACTCGAGCTGGCGATCTTCCCGCAGGATATGCGGGACGTTCTAACCAAACTGAACGACACGTTTAGCGTCCACCACTTGTCTGGGGTGGTGGGCGGAACAGGGCTTGAACCTGTGACATCCGGCTTGTAAGGCCGACGCTCTCCCAACTGAGCTACCCGCCCTCAAAAAAATCCTTGTGGTTTTCGCCCTGGAAGCCGTACAGCTAACAATTTACGGATACCTTGTCAAGGGCAAAATGGCGCTGAAACGATTTTAAACCAGTTGCCGCGGATCATCCGGCTTTCCAGCCGTCATTTCAAAAGGAATATCCACCTTGCGAAAAAGGCAATCCCCCTCATCCAAAACCAGGGCATGGGTGAGCACCTCGTCCATGTGTTCCACCGTCAGAATTTCCAGCTGTTTGGAGATACTCTGGGGGACATCCTTCAAGTCTTTTTCGTTTTCTTTGGGGATCAGGATTTTCTTGACGCCGCCGCGGTGGGCCGCAATAATTTTTTCTTTCAACCCCCCGATGGGCAGCACTCTGCCCCGAAGTGTAATCTCTCCGGTCATGGCGATATCCCGGTGAACGGGTCGTTTTGCCAGGGCCGAAACCAGCGAGGTACACATGGTGATGCCGGCCGAAGGCCCGTCCTTGGGAATGGCCCCCTCCGGTATGTGAATGTGGATATCGTACTTTTTGTAAAATTTCTCGTCAATCATCAGGTGCCCGGCACGGGAGCGGACGTAACTTACCGCGGCCTGAGCGGACTCCTGCATGACATCGCCCAGTTTTCCGGTGACGCTCAACTTCCCCTTGCCCGGCATGATCAGGGTTTCGATAAACAGCAACTCACCGCCCACCTGGGTCCACGCCATACCGGTCACAAGGCCGACCTGGTCTTTTTCTTCCACCTGTTCCTGGCGGAAGCGATCGGGGCCCAGGTATTTGGGAATGGATTTTTCACTGACCTTAAATTCGTCTTTGTCTTTTTCTTTCAGAACCTGGCGCGCCAGCTTGCGGCAGACGGATGCAATCTCGCGTTCCAGGTTTCGCACGCCGGCTTCCCGGGTGTAACGCCGGATGAGAGTCAGGATTGAATTTTTAGAAAAAGTCACATTTTTATCTTCCAGGCCGTTGTTTTTTATCTGTTTGCGGACCAGAAAGCCTTTGGCAATATGATATTTTTCGTATTCCGTATAGCCGGGCAGCCGAATAATTTCCATGCGGTCCTGCAGCGGCAGGGGAATATCCGGCAGGGTATTGGCCGTGGTGATAAACAAAATGTCGGAAAGATCGTAATCCAGATCCAGGTAATGATCGTTGAAGCTGAAATTTTGTTCCGGATCCAAGACCTCCAACAGCGCAGCTGAGGGGTCGCCTCTGAAATCCATGCTCATTTTGTCGACTTCATCCAGGCAAAAAACCGGATTATTAACCCCGGCTTTTTTCAGGGACTGCAAAATCTTGCCCGGTAACGCTCCGATATAAGTTCGCCGGTGTCCCCGGATTTCCGCCTCGTCGCGCACGCCGCCCAAAGAAAGGCGAACATATTCCCGGCCGGTGGCCCGGGAAATTGATTTGGCCAGCGATGTTTTGCCAACCCCGGGGGGACCGACAAAGCACAGGATCGGACCGCGAATTTTTTTAACCAGGGCTTGAACCGCCAGATATTCCAGAATCCGCTCTTTGGGCTTTTCAAGACCGTAGTGGTCTTCATCCAGAATTTTTTCAGCTTCGTCGAGGTCATCGGCCACCTCGGTTTTTTCGAACCATGGAAGGCTGATAATCCAGTCGATATAATTTCGGACCACCGTGGCTTCGGCGGACATGGGCGTCATCATTTTTAATTTTTTCAGCTCCTGTCCAACCTTTTCGGTGGCCTCCTTGGACATTTTCTTCTTTTTTATTTTTTCTTCAAGCTCCCTGATTTCATCGCCCGGGTCCTCTTCGGCGCCCATTTCCTTCTTAATGGCACGCATCTGCTCGTTTAAATAATAATTCTTCTGGGTCTTTTCCATCTGTTCCTTCACCCGGCTTTTGATGCGCTGATCCATCCGGAACACTTCAATCTCCAT
>JAOZSC010000149.1 GCA_029939875.1 Desulfobacterales bacterium | reverse complement strand
GTTTTGATTTTCGCCTTTCTCGGATTCAACATCCTCAAACATCTATTTGACAAAATCGCCAACATATCCGATCAAATGTCGGCTAATTATATCACCGAGCTTTCAAGTGAGGACATACCATCCGGCATCACTTCCCAACGGTATTTTGGTCAGTGATCAGACCTTGCGCGCAGCGCGTTCGCGATTGGAAGTGGCCGAGATCGGAATCAGTGATGATTTCGGAAATGAATTCACTGACATGAAAGTGTACCGGCTGATAGAGCGCCGCATGGAAAAAAAACAAAGCCGCCCTGGCAAACTGAGTGACACCCAGGATTTCCCGCCTTATTAAAAAAAATCGCGATGTGTTGTTGACAAAGGATGTTGGTAAAATTAGCTTTTAGCATTTGCACAATTTAATCCTGCTGGAGGAGCGCATGGTACCCACAATCTCTGCTTCCCTGAAAGGCCAGTTTATGATGGCCATGCCCGGACTGATGGACCCGAATTTTTATCAGACGGTTACCTGCATCTGTGAGCATAACGAAAATGGCGCCATGGGAATTATCATAAATCGCGTTCAACCGTCGGTAAGCGGCCAGGATGTTTTTGAAGAACTGCAAATCGAGTTTGCGCCTGGTGCGCAGTCAATTCCCGTCCATATCGGCGGTCCTGTACATCTCGGTGAAATTTTTGTACTCCATGGTTCGCCATTAAACTGGGAGGCCAGCCTGATCGTTACCCCCTCGGTGGCCATGAGCAACACCCGGGATGTACTGGAGGCCATTGCAATGAATCAGGGTCCCCGGTCATTTATTATCTGCCTGGGGTGCGCCGGTTGGGGCCCGGGGCAGTTGGAGGCTGAAATCAGGGAAAATGCCTGGTTGACATCTCCGATTTTCGAGGAAAATATTTTTGAATTACCGATTGAACTACGTTGGGAAGAGGCGGTCAAAAAAATGGGGATTAATCCGACCCTGCTTTCGGATACGGCGGGTCATGCCTGAGTTATTGGTAAGTGCGGCTTAACCCTTGGCCTTGGCTTTCGCCTTGGGTTTCTTTTTTTTGAGGCAGACTTTATCTTTGCGGACAAAAGCACACAGTTTTGGATTGTAGTACTCCTTACAGTTCAGAGGGTTGTAAAGCGGGCATTCGGGGTGCTTTTCAGACATGTATCTCGTTTTCCTTCCTAAAATTATAGCCTTACCTATGGATATATTGATTACTAACATAAAACCTTAACTTTTACAAGGCATTATGTTCAATTTGATGTCAGAAAAACGGACTGATGGATTCATACAGCGAGTGTAAAGCACAAATCGAGCATATCAACCGGGATGTGCGGTCATTATTTTCAAACGCCAGATCGATTCCCGGTATGGAACAATACCGTTTCGGCGAGTGGGAGAAAACCTGCGAGCATCTTCCGCGACAACTGGCCCAGGATACCATCCGGGTGGCCATCGTAGGATCGATTAAATCCGGCAAAAGCACCTTTTTAAATTCAATTTTCAACGGCGACTATGTCAAACGCGGTGCCGGGGTCATTACGTCCATCGTCACGCGGGTGCGCCGCGGCGAGCGTCTGCGGGCAAAACTGTTCTTTAAATCCATCGATGAGGTCAATGCGGATATGCACCAGGCCCTGGTGTTGTTCCCGTCATCGAACTGGCGCACTGAGGACGGTGAATTTGACATCCGGCAGCAATCCGATCGTCGTAAGCTGCAGCGTGCGTTGAGTCGACTGGGATCCGAGCAGTTGATCACCAGCGATACCCGTAACATCAATATGGTCCTGCTGACATCCTATCTGCGGGGATATGATGCGGCACGTTCACAGCTGGGCAATGAAGGTGACGTGCAGCTGTTCGTGGGGGATCGTTTCGCCGAGCACAAGTTATTTGTCGGCGATGAGACCCTGGCGGTTTATCTGAAGGACGTGCTGCTGGAAGTAAACTCCAGCGGTATTCAGAGCGATATTGAAATAGCAGACTGCCAGGGCAGTGATTCGTCCAATCCCCTGCACCTTGCCATGATACAGGACTATCTATTGTTAACCCATTTGATAGTTTATGTGATCAGCAGTCGCACGGGGCTGCGCCGGGCAGACATCCGTTTCCTGTCAATGATCAAGAAGATGGGGATTTTGGACAACATCTTGTTTGTCATTAATTGCGATTTCAGTGAGCACGAATCAATCGAAGACCTGAAAAATTTAGTGACGCGGGTTAGCGAAGAACTGGCCATGATCAAGCCCGGGCCGGATATTTACACCTTCTCGGCGCTTTTTAACATGTTCAGCTTCCAGCACGACGCCCTTTCGCCCAAGGAGCAGCTGCGGTTTGAACAGTGGGAGGCCGACAGGGATTTTGTTGATTTTTCAAACCGTGAGACCAAGCGCTTCCAGCGCGTTTTTGATGGCTATCTGGCGCAAAAACGCTTCGCATTGTTGCTGAACAACCATATTGAACGACTGGGTGTCATTGTGTCCGGCATTGACGATTGGGTGGATCTCAATCGCAGCGTCCTGTCCCGGGATTCGGACAGCGTAAAGCAGCAACTGCAGAAAATCAAGGCACACCAGAAGCGACTCGGCCGGATCCAGTCGGCCGTTAAAAAGACGCTGACCGGAGCCCTGCCGGAAATAAAAAAAGAGCTCCAGCAAGAGGTGCAGCAATTTTTTAATACCGATTCCGGCAACATTGTGGCGACAATCGAAAATTTTATTGACAATTACAACCTGCCGCCGATTAACGATGAGCCAGGCTTGGAAACAACTGATTTTTCCCAAAGGCTTTACCTGGTGTTTCAGGAGTTTAAGCAGGCCCTTGACGCTCATGTTACGGAAGTTGTCAATCCCCGGGTGATCCGGTTTGTACATACCTTGCAAACTCGCATCCAAGACTATTTTCATTCATTGATCCTGCCGTTTGACACCATGATCGGCGAAGCCCATGAAGAGTACAGAGGGCTGCTGGATCGCACCCGGACGGGTTCCAGGGATCGCAATCCGTTCACCGCCAACCCGTCGTCGCTGGAGATGTTTGCAGATCCCGCCAATCTCAAACCGCCGGCGCTGGTTGCCGTCATGGATTATTCGACAAAAATCAAAACCGAAGCGCTCATGCGACTGGGTCTTTACCGGGTTTTGAAAAATGTGAAAGGCATTTTCAAAAAATCCGAGAAATCAGACAAACAGGATCAGAGAGAAATTGAACGGGCACTGCAAGACGGCATCGGGCTAATCAAGCGTGAAACCAGAAAATCACTGGCCTTTCAGCTGAAAGATTACCGTGAGAACTTAAAATTCGGATACCTGTTTGAGCTGATCGAGTCAGCTTCCGCTGGCTTTAGCCGGGGAGTATTGAATCGGTTTCAGGCCCATTTTTCTGATCTATCCAGCGCCATCGAGAGCATCAGCAACAGTCAAGATGACAAACAACAGGCGCTGCAGATACTGGAGGAAATGGAGCAGAGTATCGGGCAACTGGAGGAAAAAATAAATGGGGTGCGCACGCAGATCGAACAGGCAAGCTAACAGGAAAGTGCCTATGAAAGAAAGCACTCTGTTTTTAGGCACTTCTTTTAAGCTCCTCCAGACCGTCTCTGGCAAACTGAATCGAATTATCGAGGGTCAGGGCCATCCGGAAGTAGCGGATAGCTCTTTCTTTTTGACCCATCTGGCGGTAGTTCGTAGCGATGTTGGCATAATCAATCGCCGAGGAAGGATCCAGTTGAACAACCTTTTTGAAATTTTCAACCGCCGCCTGATGTTCCTTGAGCTTGAAATGGCAAAACCCTTTCAAATTGAAAATATCGGTTCGTTCCGGGTCCAGTTTTTCTCCCTTTTCGAGCACTTCGAGGGCCTGGCGGTATTTGCCCATCTCTTTTAACGCCACAGCCATATACGAATATATGCTGGGGGTATCCTGATCGGCCGGATTCAGATCCAGCGCGCGCTGAAAGCAGGGCAATGCGGCGGCCGGATCGTCGATTTTAAGGTGGCTGGCGCCCAGGTAGAAATGAACGTAATATTTTGTCGGCAGCATCTTTTCAATGTCCATCAGCTCTGCGATGGACCGGGCAGCGGGCGTGTTTTCATAAATGTGTCGGGTCGCAAACATGCCGACACTGGTGCCCTGGGAGCGTTCCCGGAAGTGTGCCCCGGGGACGATGGTGTAAAAGGCCGGAATTTCCAGCTGGCAATGGGTGGTGTTGATCACCAGCACTTCCATGCCAATGGCTGACAGGGCGTCGAGGCAGTTTTCGATCTCTGTTTTGATGTTGTCGTTGGAAACATCGGGCAGACTGGTAATATCGACAGTTTTTCCGGGCTCGGTTACAAAGGCGGCCTCTTCCAGGTTGGTGAACTTTGGCAGGCCGCTGGCCACATAATTCGAAGTAGTGTTAAAATCCCCCGCCAGCTGGGCGACTTCGGTCAATGCCCGGCTCAGGGCCTTCTGGGGATCCGGGGCGGTTCCGGCAGTCCAGACGATTTCACTTAAATCCGGGAAGGTGGCTGGATCATAGGCCAGGGCGGCTACCGTGGGGATGCCGGTGTCCAGGGAAAAATCGGACAGATACAGATTTATCCCGGCTGTTTTGTATTTTTCAAGCATTTCACGTACCAGCGTATCGGTGGCCGATTGCGGTTGAATGGCCGCAACTTTCAGCTTCCGGTTGCTGACCAGCGACGATGTGTGTCGCTCAACGATTTCGCAGATTCCCTGAATCAGGGCTTCTTCGACGCAATTTCCGGCCGATGGCCCGTTGAACTCGTTGATGGCGAAAAACCAGTCAAACGGTATCAGGATTTGCTTTTTGCGGGTCAGATTATAGCCTGGGGTCCACTTTAACGGCAGGTTTTCAAATATTTTTCGCGTGACGAGCAAATCATCGGATTCATCATGAACAGAGCGGGCGATCATTTCGAAATCAACGGCGTCTCCTTTCAAGTTGGCGGGAGTTTCGATGATAAAATTGGCGGGGTTTTGGGTGAAGCTGAAAAAACTGAACCGTTCGGCCAATTCCATCACCGCGCTGGCTTCGGCCTGCTGCGGCGTGCCGCCTTTGCCCATTTGTTTTTTTGTGCCGATGACCGTTGCGGCATCCCGGCCGCAGGTGCTGAAATATACAGGGATATCCAGCCGACCCGTATCGATGCGTACGGTGTTTCTTAAAATATCCAGATCAATTTTTTTTAGTTGATTGCGAAACCGTTTCACTGTTTCTTCCGGGGAGATAATTTTATCCTGATCGGCGGTAAAACCTTTATAGGCATCTTTTAGTGTTACGGTGTATTTCATCTATGTTCTCCTGTGCGTTTTTCAATTGACCATTTTTTTTTGTTTTGATATGTAAGACAGTCATTGTCAAAAGTGGGGATGTAGCTCAGATGGGAGAGCGCGGCGTTCGCAACGCCGAGGTCAGGGGTTCGATCCCCCTCATCTCCACCAATACATAATCCAGTAACATCCAGTACTGTCCATAATGGCCTGATATCTCATGCCATTTCATTTTTCTCTTGTCCTGCAGAATCCAATAATATATAAAATCCTAAAGGCTTGGGGGTATGTATAGGGTATTCAGCCCTTCCCCTAATGGAGATACCTCTAAAAAAGGAGGAAAACCCTATGCCTAAACGGATTACGCCGCTTACCGATACCACGGTTAGAAAGATCAAGCCAGCAGAAAAGCCCAAAAAACTTTTTAACGGTGGGGCCCTTTTTCTCTTGGTCACCCCGACCGGCGGCAAGCTTTGGCGGCTCAAGTATCGTTTTGGGGGTATCGAGAAGCTGCTGGCCCTTGGCGCATACCCCCAAACGTCGCTTGCCGATGCCAGACAGAAGCGTGACCCGTCCGCCGACCTGCGCGGTTCTATCCTCCCTGCCTCTGGGAAACACATGGCCACCATCATTGACCCGAAGGAAATTGCCGGCCTGCTGCGCTCCATTGACGATTACCGGGGCAGTGCCGAGTGGTCAGAGTTCAATCTTGATGCGGCAGAATTGCGGACCCCAGCGGAGAAGATGAAAGCGGGCGTCCTGCGGGAGATTCACCCCTTGGCCGGGCATGGCCGGTATGTCTTCCCGAGCCCCCGGACCAACTCAAGACCGATGAGAAGCAACGCCATATTATCGGCCCTGCGGCCTATGGGATGAGATGAGCGGCCACGGATTCAGGAGTATGGCCAGCACGTTATTGAATGAACAGGGATGGAAACGGGACGCAATCGAGCACAGCTTGCCCATGCTTGTTGTAATCCTTTTTATTTTTATGGTAGATTGGCAAAACTATCAGCAAAAATATGCCCCATATCGATCTTCCTTCATTGAACAATACCACTGGCATTGTTGAGTGATATCGAATTCAAGGATAATGCAAGTATTGTTGAGTTGAAAAAACATAGTGCCGGGGAAATGCACTATAATAAAAACTTCAAGTGGTCCGGACAATGGGAGCAGTCAATGTTAATATTTGTTAAACGACTGATAACTCTAATTTTAATTCCGGCCGGGTTGGTTCTTCTTCTTGCTCCTCTCCATACCATCCGCGATACAGATATGGAAAAAGACTTTGTTTTTCTCATAGCTGAACCGGTCTCTTCTGAAGATAAGGAAGTGGAAACTCTTCCGCTGTTAACCCGGAAGCAGCTAGGAGAATATCCGCAAATTCTCACCACTGTAA
>JAOZSC010000148.1 GCA_029939875.1 Desulfobacterales bacterium | reverse complement strand
GTCATGGAAAAGATCGGCAAACCCATCGTTTTCAATATCTGCATGCTGGGGGCTGTGCTCAGCCTCACCGAACTGGTGAGGCCCGAGTCCATCATGAAGGTTCTTGAAACCCGCATCCCGCGTGATTTTCTGGACATGAACCGTCAGGCGCTGGAGTTGGGCAGATCCCTGGGGGAGGGGGTTAAAAAATAGGTGTATCTCGGAACTAAATGCTTAAAAAAGAAGTGCATTTAACAATGGCCCCTTCGAGGGGGCTTCCTGATGCCTTCCGCTATGTGGGAGGAGCCCTCACTACCTGAGCAGGTTTATATACAGGGTGATCAACCGGGTCCCGAAAAAAAGATAGATAATGCTGCCGATGGCCAGAAAAGGACCGAAAGGCACGGCAAGTTTCATCCCCTGGCGGGACTGCACCATGACGGCCAGTCCGGCCAGAGTCCCTATCAGCGAGGATGCAAAAATTGTAAACAGGACACCCTGCCAGCCGATGACAGCACCGATCATTGCCAGCAGTTTGATATCACCGCCTCCCATGCCCTCCCTTTTGGTAATCAGATTATAGATCCAGGCAACCAGAAAGAGGCTGCCGCCGCCAAGCACAATACCCGCCAGTGATTGGGTATAGGTTATCTGCGGCAATGCGAAACTGGCGGCAAAAAAAAGCGGTATGCCGGGAAGCGTAATGACATCCGGAATGATGCGGTGATCTATGTCGATAAAGGTAACCACCAGCAGGGCGGCAATGAATATGTAGTATATGGGCATTTCGATGGTCAGGCCGAATTTCAGATAGGTCCCCAGGGCAAACAGGCCACCTATCAGTTCCACGATCGGATAGCGCAGTGGGATGGCTGCACCGCAATAGCGGCAGTGGCCTTTCAACCACAGGTAGCTCAACACCGGGATATTATCATAAAAACGGATCGCTGTGGCGCACTGGGGGCATGTGGAGCCAGGGCGAACAATGGATTTTGAATTCGGCAGGCGGTAGATGCAGACGTTGAGAAAACTTCCGACGCACAAGCCAATGGTGAAAATGAAAATTTCGATCAGGTGAACAAACATGTCCAGTTGCAAGCCGGTGTCTCCAGGTGGTTTCCATCCATAATTGGTCTTTTTCCCGCCGGGATGGGTTCTGCGCGGGAAATGTGCATAGCGCATAAACAAGTCGCTGCGATGGGGGCGCAAGCCGCTAAAACCGACTGTACACTGATTTATTTTTGCATGTTTCATAAAAAAAGCAAAGAAATATTGTTAAAAAAAATAAATGTATTATGTTCTAAGGCTAACCCTATAATAAGGACTGACATACACCATGGCCGAAGCCGATAGAGACGATCTTATCAGTATTATTGCCGATGATGAACCGGATGCTGACATCCCCGGAATCCTGCCGCTGATGCCGGTGCGCGACATCGTTGTTTTTGCTGACATGCTGTTGCCCCTGTTTGTGGGGCGCGAAAAATCCGTAAGGGCCGTTGAAGAGGCTGTTGAGAAAGAGGGATTTTTATTCATGGCCACCCAGAAGGACCCCGCCATTGAAAATCCTCATGCCGATGAGATATTTCGCACCGGCACCGTGGGCCGTGTTTTGCGCATGCTGCGACTTCCCGATGGGGGCATCAAGATCCTGGTGCAGGGATTCAGCCGGGCAAGAATTATTAATTATGTCCGTAAGCGTTCCATGTACCGGGTAAAGATAGAGCTGCTGGCTGAACAAACGGTTGAAAAAGTCAGCCTTGAAATCGAGGCCCTCATGCGCAATGTCAGGGAACAGTGTGAAAAGATTCTGGTATTGCGCGGCGAGATGAACGGAGAAATTATCACGGTTTTGCAGAGTGTGGAGGATCCGGGGAAACTGGCGGACCTGGTGGCCTCGAATCTGAGGCTTAAAATAGAAGATTCCCAGAAACTGCTCGAAGCTACCGATCCGTTGAAGCGCCTGCGCAGTGTCAATGACCTGCTGTCGCACGAAGCAGAACTGTCTGTGGTGCAGGCGAAGATTCAATCTGAGGTCAAGGACGAAATATCAAAAAATCAGCGAGATTATTTTTTGCGCGAACAGGTGCGCGCCATCTACCGGGAACTGGGCGAACAGGATGACAAGGCCCTGGAGGTGGGAGAATACAACAAGAAGATTAAACGTGCCCGCATGCCGAAAACCGCTCGGCAGGAAGCGCTGCGGCAGTTAAAACGGCTGGAGCAGATGCACCCGGAGTCAGCTGAATCTACCGTGGTTCGGACATACCTGGATTGGCTGGTGGAAATGCCCTGGAGCAAATCTTCCAAAGACAGCCTTGATATCAAAAAGGCCAAAGCCGTTCTGGACAAAGATCATTACGGTCTGAATCGGGTCAAGGACCGTATCCTGGAATACTTGAGCGTACGCAAACTCAATGCTGCCATGAAAGGTCCGATTCTTTGTTTTGTGGGACCGCCGGGGGTCGGCAAGACTTCTTTGGGGAAATCGATTGCCCGGGCACTGAAACGAAAATTTGTGCGTATCTCTCTGGGAGGAATTCGGGATGAAGCCGAAATCCGGGGGCACCGACGCACTTATATTGGTGCTTTACCGGGCCGTATCCTGCAAGGGTTGAAGCAATGCGGCACAAACAACCCGGTATTTATGATGGATGAAATCGACAAACTGGGTGCGGATTTCAGGGGAGACCCCTCATCGGCTCTGTTGGAGGCCCTGGATCCCGAACAGAATAGCGATTTCAGCGATCATTTTTTAAATCTTCCCTTTGACCTGTCAAAGGTGATTTTTATTTTGACCGCCAACACAACCGACAGCATCCCATCGGCGCTGCTGGACCGGATGGAAGTCATCACGCTGTCCGGGTACGCCGAAGATGAAAAAATAACCATTGCCTACAAGTACCTGTTGGCCCGGCAGATCAAGGAAAATGGGCTCAAGCCCCGACAACTGTCGCTCAGCCCGGGAGCGATGCGGCAGATTATCAGCCAGTACACCTTTGAGGCCGGTTTGAGGAACCTGGAACGTGAAATCGGGACGATTTGCCGCAAGGCGGCCCGGCGAATTGCCGAGGGTGAAAAAAAGCCGTTTCGGATCACCCGGGGAAATCTGCATAAATTTCTAGGGATTGCTCGTTACATCCCTGAAATGGATCAGGAAAAGAGCCAGGTAGGCCTGGCCACCGGCCTGGCATGGACCCAGGCTGGCGGAGAAGTTCTGTACGTTGAAGCTTCATTGATTGACGGCAAAGGGGAATTGATTGTCACCGGTCAGCTTGGAGATGTCATGCAGGAGTCTGCCCGGGCCGCGGTGACCTATGCGCGCTCCAGCCTTGAACCGGATGAAAAGAAAAAGCGCAATTTTGAAAACCTGGACATTCACATTCATGTGCCGGCCGGCGCGATTCCCAAAGACGGCCCTTCAGCGGGCATTGCCATGGCCACGGCCCTGATTTCGGCGGTGACAGGAAATGCGGTACGAAACGATGTGGCCATGACCGGAGAGGTAACGCTCAGAGGCCGGGTCCTGCCCATCGGTGGTTTGAAGGAAAAAGCGCTCGGCGCCTTGAGGGCCGGGATACGCGCCATTATTTTCCCCGCTAAAAATAAAAAAGATCTGACCGAGATACCGCCAAATGTAAAACGGCGCATCCGCTTTATCCCGGTGCAGAACATGCAACAGGTGCTGGAGCATGCCCTGGATAAGGCGCAACCCTCATAAACAAAATGGAATGGGCTTTTAACTATTTAATTTATCGAACCGGTTGCAAATAGAACTGCAGTTTTTATACAGATTAAGGGATGAAGATACTCGCAGTAGATACGGCCACGGACAGTTGCAGTGTTGCCATTACCGAAGATGACGCCTTACGGGCGGAAATGACCGCTATTCCCGGTCAGACGCATTCCAGACACCTCATGCAATTCATCGCTTCGGTTCTGGATGCCTCGGCGCTGAAACTGCCGGATCTTGACGGATTTGCCGTCAGTATCGGACCGGGATCGTTTACCGGGGTGAGAATCGGCATCAGCACCATCAAGGGGCTTGCTTTTTCCCTGGACAAACCGGTGGTTGGGATTTCAAGCCTGGCGGCCCTTGCCTGGCAGTGCGGTTGGAGCTTGGGGCTGACCTGTGCAATGATTGATGCCCGCAAACAGCAGGTGTATTGCGGCCGTTACCGGTTCGAAAACGATGAATTGAAAAAAGAAGGCGGCGAACATGTGCTCACGCCGGAAGCGGCAGTGGGCGATATCGACGCACCATGTTTGTTTGTGGGCACGGGTGCCCAAATGTATCAGGAAAAAATCGGGGCAATCCTGGGAGAACGGGCCCGTTTTCCGCTGGCCGGCTGGCATACCCTGCGGGCCTCGTCGGTGGCATTTTTAAGCCGAAGCCGTTTTGATAGCCGGCAAACCGATGATATCGCTTTGCTGGTGCCGAACTATATCCGTAAATCTGATGCCGAGCGCAACCGGGCCTCAGGGATATAGCCGGCCTGGTCTCGAAAGCCTGCGGCTCGTACAAAATTCAGGTATGAGCCATTGGTTGTGCAATGTTGAGGATGGGTTCCCCCTTGACAACCCGCAGTTATGCTGCTATTAAAAATAGCTTTTAACTGCTGTTTTTACAAACAATATTAATGTTGTATTGCATAGTTCATGTATTCATACAGGGTGTTCGTTTTTCTCAGCGCTCTCCGCGGTCAGCGGTGAGTTCTTTTTTATGTCATCATATTATGAAATCGCGCACTTAGAACCAATCGGTTAGAATCAAATGAAAAAATTTAAATGGCCGGATCCACCCGGCTCCACGGCCTTTCCCATTGCTGCGGCTGGTTACCCGCTGATCGCCGCCGCCGTTTTTACCACCGCTGTACTGGCTCTGCTGGGACTGACCACGCTGACGTTGATCGGACTGGTGGTTACCTTCTGTTTTTGCGGGTTTTTCAGGGATCCGGATCGCGTGACACCGGACAACCAGGCAGCGGTGGTGTCACCGGCAGACGGAAAAGTGATTTCGGCCGCTGTCGTGGAAAGTAGTGCCTTTTATGATGGGCCGTCATTGAAAATCAGTATCTTTATGACGGTCTTCAATGTGCACGTCAACCGCATTCCCCACGAAGGCCGGGTCAAAGAGATTAGCTACTATCCCGGAAAGTTTTTTTCGGCCAACCTGGAAAAAGCCTCTCTGGAAAACGAACACAATGCCGTTTTTGTGGAGATGGAAAACGGCCGGCAGCTGTGCGTGGTCCAGGTGGCCGGGTTGATCGCCAGGCGCATTATCTGCCATGTTAAGCCAGGTGACACGGTGTTGCGGGGACAGCGTTTCGGGCTTATTTGTTTTGGCTCCCGGCTGGATGTTTATCTTCCGGCGGACACCCGCCTGGAGGTGACCATCGGCGAAAAGGTAAGAGCGGGGACTTCCATTCTGGGACAACTGGTTTAGTGCATGTATTCACAAATACTATTCGTATTCCGGGTTTTTAATTAACCGCAGAGAACGCAGAGCGACAAAATACTTTGCCGTTTCCGGTGGCTTGTCTGGCCGGAACTCGAAGAGCGAAGCCTGAAGCCGGTTTATTTTTTTTGCCTTTCTCGGCGCTCTCAGCGGTGATTGTTTTTATGAAATTGTGTACTTAGATTAAAAGTCGGGGCAAGTTTTTTTCTAAAGGGGAGACCATTGACAGATGGCTGAAAAGAAATTTAACGTGGCCGTGGCCGGTGCCACGGGTGCGGTGGGAAACCAGATGATTCGATGCCTGGAGGAGGCGGATTTTCCGATTAAATCAGTTGCCTTCCTCGCCTCGGTGCGCTCCGTTGGAAGGACGCTGCGTTTCAGAGGCGATGAGGTGGCCGTGCAGGAACTCAAAGAGGACTCTTTTAAGGGCATGGACATCGCCCTGTTTTCTGCGGGAGGAAGCACCAGCGAGAGATTTGCGCCGCTGGCCGCCAAAGACGGCTGTGTGGTGATTGATAATTCCAGCGCCTGGCGTATGGATCCGGAAATACCCCTGGTGGTGCCGGAAGTAAACCCCCGGGCCGTGGCCGGATATACGAAAAAGGGAATCATCGCCAATCCAAACTGCTCAACCATCCAGATGGTCGTTGCCCTGAGCCCCATTCATCGCCAATACGGTCTCAAGCGCATTGTGGTTTCCACTTACCAGGCTGTTTCCGGCACGGGGAAAAAAGCCATTGATGAGCTGCTGGACCAGAGCCGGTCCATGTTGAACTTTCTCGATTATGAGACCCGGGTATATCCCCACCGAATCGCTTTTAACTGTCTGCCTCACATTGATACTTTTCTGGACAACGGTTACACCAGAGAAGAGCTGAAAATGGTCAATGAGACCCGAAAAATCCTCGATGATGATTCCATCGCGGTTACGGCAACCACCGTGCGGGTTCCGGTATTTTTTGGCCACTGCGAATCGGTGAATGTCGAAACTCACAAACCTCTTTGCGCTGGAGAGGTCAAAGCACTGCTTGAAAAATCTCCGGGGATCAAAGTCATGGATGATCCGCAAAACAACGTCTATCCGCTTGCCACGGATGCGGCGGGTCAGGATTTAACCCTGGTGGGCCGCATACGCGATGATGAGTCCATTACCAACGGGATTAACCTGTGGATTGTGGCCGATAACATCCGAAAAGGCGCCGCCACCAACACGGTGCAGATTGCCCGCGTTCTGGCCGAAGAGTACCTGT
>JAOZSC010000147.1:330-6712 GCA_029939875.1 Desulfobacterales bacterium | reverse complement strand
TTGGGAAAAAAAATCGCTGGGCTTTCAACCGACGGTCGTGACTATCGCATTGCTTCCGGCGGCGGGCGTATGGTCACTACCATGGACCGCTATGAGGCCGACTGGGAAGTGGTGGAAAACGGCTGGAAGGCCCATGTCCTCGGGGAGGGACGCGGTTTTTCCTCCGCCACCCAGGCCATCCAGACCTACTACGATGAAGACCCGAAACTCACCGACCAGTACATGCCATCATTTGTGATTCAGCAGGACGGCCAGCCCGTCGGCACCATTGAAAACGGCAATGCGGTGGTATTGTTCAATTTCCGGGGAGACCGGGCCATCGAAATCTCCCGGGCATTCGAAGACGCGGATTTCAACAAGTTCGACCGGCAGCGTGTCCCAAATGTCTTTTATGCCGGCATGATGCAATATGACGGCGACGCCCACATTCCAAAAAACTACCTCGTCGAACCACCGGCTTTCGATCGCACCCTGGGGCAATACCTCTGCGCCCAGTCGGTGACTTCCTATGCCATTTCGGAAACCCAGAAGTTCGGCCACGTGACCTATTTCTGGAACGGCAACAATTCGGGCTACATTGACGAAAAACTTGAAAAATACGTGGAGATTCCCTCGGATAAAATTACCTTCGATCTGCGCCCCTGGATGAAGGCGGCCGAAATTACCGATGCTGTCATCGAGGCGGTGAAAAGCGGAAAGTACAAGTTCATCCGTTTAAATTATGCCAACGGCGACATGGTGGGCCACACCGGGATTCCCATTTCCATCCGCATCGCCGTTGAAACCGTCGACCTGTGCCAGGGCCGGCTGCTCGACGCCGTCAGCGCCGCGAAGGGGGTCGCCATGGTCACAGCCGATCACGGCAACGCGGACTGCATGTGGACCGAAAAAAACGGACTGCGCACCCCCATGGTTGCTCACACGAAAAACCCCGTGCCCTTCATTATCAAGGATTATTCGGCAGCCAATCGATTTGCCCTTAGGCTGCCCGACACGCCGGGCTTGAGCAACGTGGCCGCCACGATCTGCAACCTTCTGGGCTATGAGGCCCCGCCGGATTATGATCCCTCCCTGATCCGGTTATCCTGACAGCAAGAAACAAAGGTGTGAATGGGCCGGTGGGATGTTTTTCCCAGCTACCGAGCGTTTAACATTGCATCGATGATCTTGATCGTCGCCAGGGTATTGGCCACCTCGTGGACACGCACGATGTGGGCGCCGTTTAACACGGCAGCCGCCACCACGGCCTGGGAACCGGTTTCGACGATAGGCAGGTCCGTCGGCAGGTCTTCTTGCTGCTCGGCTTTTAATATTTTGCGGATAAAGGCTTTGCGCGAAGCGCCAATGAGAAGCGGGACATCCAGGACGTCAAAGGCCTGGATGTGTTTGATCAACAAAAGATTGTGGGTAACGGTTTTGCCGAACCCGATGCCAGGATCCACGATAATTTTTGATCGCGAAATCCCCTGTGCCTGGGCCCGGTTAATCGCTTCTGCCAGAAATTGGCTGATTTCTCCCAGCAAATCGTCATAGTGCGGCCGGACCTGCATGCTGCCAGGATCTTTGAGCATGTGCATCAGGATCACCGGCAGGTCGTGTTGCGCGGCAACGGCTGCCAGGTCGGGATCAAAGCGCAGGGCCGATACGTCGTTGAGAATCGAAGCACCGGCCTCAACCGCCCGCCGGGCCACCTCGGCCTTGGTGGTGTCGATGGAAATCGGGACCGATATGCGCCGGGCCAGTTTTTCGATCACCGGCACCACCCGGTGGATTTCCTCCTCGACACTGACAGGCTGTGAGAAAGGCCGGGTGGACTCACCGCCGACATCAATGATGCCGGCGCCTTCGGCCGCCATTTTTTCACCCCGGGCCACGGCAGCATCGCGCCGGTAAAATTTACCGCCGTCTGAAAAAGAGTCCGGCGTGACATTGACAACGCCCATAATGCAGGTATGCCGTCCAAGCTCCAGCCGATGCGTTGCCCACGACAGTTGATATGGTTTGCGGCGGCCCACTGGATCATGCCTGATCGGATGTGGCCCGGGCTTCCCGTTCATGATCTTCGAGGGATTTCGATGGCAGTTCGATGCCGGGTCTCAAGGACTCGATCAGTTCATCCAGTTCCTTGCCCATCACGGTCTCTTTTTCCAGCAAAATCTCGGCCAGTTTGTGCAGGATATCCAGGTTTTCTTTTAGCACATCCCGGGCACACTGATAGGAATTGGTAATCAGCCGGTTGATTTCCTCGTCGATCTTTTGGGCAGTGGCCTCAGAGTAATCCCGGTGCTGGGAAATCTCGCGTCCCAAGAAAATCTGCTCTTCGCCCTTGGCATAGGACAAGGGAGCGAGTTTATCACTCATGCCCCATGTTCTGATCATCTGCTGGGCCAGATCGGTGGCCTGTTTGATGTCATTGGCGGCCCCGGTGCTGATGCGGTTAAAAACGATTTCCTCGGCCGCCCGGCCACCGAATGCAACCGCCAGTTCGCTTTCCAGCTGATCCTTGAATCTGAAATCACGCTCTTCAGGCAAAAACCAAGTCACACCGGCGGCTTGTCCCCGTGGAACAATGGTAATTTTGTTGACGGTATCGGTTTCGGGTAAAAAACGTGCCACCAGGGCGTGTCCGCCTTCATGGTAGGCGGTCACCCTGCGGTCTTCTTCCTTGATAACCTTGGATTTTCGTTCCAGCCCCATGTAGACTTTATCTTTGGACTCGTCAAAGTCCACCATCTCGATTTTTTCTTTATTGCGCTTGGCGGCCAGCAGCGCCGCTTCGTTAACCAGGTTTTCCAGATCGGCCCCTGAAAAACCGGGAGTGCCCCTGGCCAGGATCAACGGATCCACATCGGGGGCAATGGGCGTTTTTTTCATGTGAACCCGCAAAATTTTCTCCCGTCCCCTGATATCCGGCATAGAAACCATCACCTGGCGATCAAAACGTCCGGGACGCAGCAGTGCAGGATCCAGCACATCCGGCCGGTTGGTGGCCGATATTAAAATAACCCCCTCGTTGGATTCAAAGCCGTCCATTTCCACCAGCAGCTGATTCAGGGTCTGCTCTCTTTCATCATGCCCGCCGCCCAGCCCCGCACCGCGATGGCGGCCGACGGCATCGATTTCATCAATAAAAATGATACAGGGCGCATTTTTCTTTCCCTGGACAAAAAGATCCCGTACCCGGGAGGCACCCACACCGACAAACATTTCGACAAAATCCGAACCGCTGATGCTGAAAAAAGGCACCGCGGCCTCCCCGGCAATGGCCCGGGCCAGAAGCGTCTTGCCGGTGCCCGGGGGACCCATCAGCAATACCCCCTTGGGGATTCGCCCCCCCAGGCGGGTAAACTTTTTGGGCTCTCTGAGGAAATCGACGATCTCGCCCAACTCCTCCTTGGCCTCGTCAATGCCGGCTACGTCTTCAAACGTAACCCGTTCTGACTTGTCTGACATCAGCCGGGCCCGGCTTTTGCCGAAAGAAAGCGCCTTGCCGCCGCCGGCCTGCATCTGGCGCATGAAAAAAATCCACACGCCGATCAGGATCAACATCGGAAACCAGGAAACCAGCACGGACATGTACCAGGGACTTTGCGCCGGCGGTTTGGCGCTGATGGTAACGTTTTTTTCCCTGAGGATATTGATCAGATCATTGTCCTGGGGAGCGTATATTTTGAAACGGTTGCGGTTGACATCGGTAACAAGCAGTTCCTGGCCCTGGATCACCACATCCGCAACGCGTTCACTGTCAACCATGTCTAAAAATTTGGTATAGCTGACGCTGGGTTCCGTAAGGTGCTGCTGATTGAAAAGGTTGTAAAGCATAACCATCATCAGGGTGATGACCAGCCACAAAGCAATATTCTTATAAAACGGATTCAAATGTGTTTTCCTCCTGAGCTATGGATTAGGGGATGCCGGGATGTACCGCCAGTCACCAGCCCTGCAGGGTAGTATTCTGCATCTTGACACAAAGATCAAGTGCCAAGTTCCCGGCGTTTTTTACATGGCGGGGTAATTTTCATCATTCAAGACAACCCTTAAAAATAATCATTGGCGTCCATTTAGCAAGACTTAAACTGAAGGTTTCAAATCTTAATAGTGACGATCTCGTAAAAAGTCCAACTTTTGTGTTGTGCTGCATTTCGTAATCATTCAACATACGAAAAGTACGCCTCATGATTACAAAATTTGCACGCCTTGAATTTGAACTTTTTACGAAACCGTCTAAATCGGACTTTTTACGAATTCATCAATAGTACGGATAAAATATTCTTGTTTATCAGGCAATGAAAAGTTCCGCCTTGAGAATGCATCGGGTACCGGGACCCACCTTGACGTCATTGTCGAGGCGATGGCCGGCCACCCAAATGATTTTGCCCTGACTTAATACCAGCGGACATTTTTTCCGCTCGGCAGCGGGCACCTTGTGGTTGTTAAAATATTTTTTTACTTTCTGACTGCCGTCAACGCCCAGGGGGGAAAAACGGTCACCGGCTCGAAAATTACGCACAACCAGCGGGAACTGCAGGCAATCCATATCAAAAAATGCCAGGTGTCGGGCACCACGGTCGAAAACGGGAAGCTGATGGGGTTGTATTTCGCTTAGGGTGATAACCGCCCCGGTTTCCCTGATGATCAGGGAGCGGCCGGGGGATATTCGATATTGATAGTCTTCAACCAGCGGCGCCGGCTGCTGATCGCCGGCATCGACCCTTCCGGCCGGGCCATCCACCACGGTTATTTTTCCCCGGTTGCATTTCACCCGGATTCCGGCCGGCAGGTTTAAGCGGCCGCCGAGCGGGCCTTTTTCCGCCAACTGCAACACCGCGTCAATGTGAAAAAGGGTCATCCGCCGCAGGTCCTTGTGGACCCATAAAATCGCCTTGCGAACGATACGCCTCCGGACCGCTGTCGTCTCCCGGTTCAGACGGGCTATGGACAGGCTGATTTTGCCGGCCTGTCTGTCCAGCACACAGCGCTCGAAAACCGGCTGCAGCATTTCCTCCAACCACCGGTTTTCGGCCTGCAGTATGGTCCCCAGCCGGTTGAGAGTGTCGGTGATTTTCGGGTTATAGGAGTTTTGCAATTCGGGAATCAGATGATGACGGATGCGGTTACGTAAAAACCGCGGATCGGTGTTGGAGGCATCAACGACATAGGGTAATTTTTTTTCGGCAACATAGGCCATAATTTCAGCACGTTTCAAACCGATCAGGGGGCGTACGATTTTACCGTCGCGAACCGCGGCAATTCCGGACAGGCCCAACGGTCCGCTGCCGCGTAACAAATTCATCAGCACCAGCTCCGCGCTGTCATCGGCGTGATGACCAAAGGCAATTTTGTTGAAACCGTTGTTTTTCGCAACTGCATCCAAAAATTCGTAACGCATCCGGCGGGCGGCCTCTTCCGGAGAAAAACGACGGTTTTGCTGCCATGCGGCAAGATCTTTTTTTTCAGCATAAAACGGCACCTGGAGCTTGCGGGCAAAAACGGCCGTAAATTCGGCGTCGCGATCCGAATCCTCCTGGCGCAGTCCGTGATTCAAATGTGCAACGGCCAGTTCCAGGCAGTATTCTGCTGCCAGCGTATGGATCACAGTAGCCAGGGTGACGGAATCCGGCCCCCCGGAGACTGCCAGCAGGACCCGGTCCCCGTTTTCAAACATCCGGTGTAAAGCGATTGTTTCCCTGACAGTGCGAAAAATTTTTTTTTCGATTTTACCGGTCATCCCTCATTCCAATTTCAGGCGATATCCCAAGCCCAATTATCATACCGGATTGAATAGCATTCAGTCAACGCCCATCCCGCCCTCTGCCCAGGACGGCCAAAAAGGCGGGGAGGCTAGCAGGAGGATTCAATCCTTATTTAAGCTTTCCAGCCTCCAAGCCGCCCTGTACCTTGAACCTGGCGCGCAGCGCCTCCCTGAACCTTTATGTTATATTTTTTCTTGCAAAAAATGAAATATGACGTATTTTAGTGCTTGGTTGTGCTAGGCGGGGAGCTAGCGGTGCCCTTTTCCCGAAATCCGCTTAATGCGGGGCTGAATTCCTGCCCGAGGGTCCTACCCCGGAAACCCTTGATCCATTTTGACCGGCCGCCACGCAACAGACGGTCACGAACCTCGTCAGATCCGGAAGGAAGCAGCGATAAGTGATGCGGTCTGTGTCGTGGATCGATCCCGGTCTGTACAATGGATCAGAATTTCCGCCAGGAGTCGACGGCGGGTGCACAACCACCTTTTTCAATCAAAATTAACGCCTCCTACTTGAATTTACCCGCCTGAAGGGCTTGTTCGCCCCCGACCCTCACCACACGAATCATGAACCGACAAGCGGGTGCCGGGCACCCGGTTTATTCTGAAAAAATCCTTGCGCCGGCAGCA
>JAOZSC010000147.1:0-320 GCA_029939875.1 Desulfobacterales bacterium | reverse complement strand
TATCGGACGCCACGCAACAGACGGTCACGAATCTCGTCAGATCCGGAAGGAAGCAGCGATAAGTGATGCGGTCCGTGTCGTGGATCGATCCCGGTCTGTACAATGTTTTTAGGTTTGCAAAAAGATTCGACGGTGGGTGCACAACCATCTCGCCCCGGATAACCGTTCCAGGTTCAGGGTTCAACGTTCAGGGCTAAGGGCTCACTCAAAAATAGCTTCACATTTTGGATTAGACCTGACGAAGCTGACACTTTTCTCGTAGATACGCATCCCAAATGCAGTCCTCGGCGAGAATGAAACCTTTAACCCTTATATGAAAC
>JAOZSC010000146.1:5711-6723 GCA_029939875.1 Desulfobacterales bacterium | reverse complement strand
TGAGTGATGGGACTTGAACCCACGACAACCAGGGCCACAACCTGGGGCTCTACCAACTGAGCTACACCCACCATATATTGAATTCGGAATTGGGAATGCGGAAGTCGGAATTAAGGTACAATTCTAAGGAAACAAACCGATTTCGCCGTTACACCAAAGCTCTGAATACGCAAACCCACAAACAAGATTTATTAACAAAATATGAATGGGATTACAAGTGAAAAATAAACTTGGTGTTGACGGTGAATATAATCTAATATAATCATTCTTGACGGTCCCGTAAAAAGTCCAACTTCTGCGTTGTGCTGCATTTCGTAATCGTTCAACGTACGAAAAGTACGCCTCATGATTACAAAATTTGCACGCCTTGAATTTGAACTTTTTACCAAACCGTCTAAATCGGACTTTTTACGAGTGCATCATTTTTGATTACGTCGCATTTTGTGATTTGCCGGATATTCTAACAGACAACCATCAAGAGAATATAAAATTGAACCAAATCCAGATTTTCATTATCCGGGCCGTTGTGGGGCTGGTGATTGCGGTGGTGATGACCCGCGCGTTTTACGGCCGTATAAATATTGGCTACATTGTCGGTTTAGCGATCATCATGGTTGGACTGGCGTATTTTGCCGAATATTTGCGCCATCGCCGATCAAAGGAGTAATTTTTTAAGTGAAACAGATTATTCTCGGAACCGCCGGGCACATTGATCACGGCAAGACGAGCCTGATAAAGGCACTTTCCGGTATCGATACGGACCGGCTAAAAGAGGAAAAAGAACGCGGAATCACTATTGAGCTGGGGTTTGCCTCATTGGATTTGCCGGGAGGTCAGCATCTCGGCATCGTGGATGTTCCCGGCCACGAAAAATTTGTCAAAAACATGGTGGCCGGTGCCACGGGCATTGACATCGTGGCGATGGTCATCGCCGCCGACGAGGGCGTAATGCCTCAAACACGGGAGCACATGGAGATATGCACCCTGCTGGGGATCCAGCACGGCCTGATCG
>JAOZSC010000146.1:1589-5701 GCA_029939875.1 Desulfobacterales bacterium | reverse complement strand
TCATGACCAAAATTGACATGGTCGACGAAGAATGGATGGAACTGGCCCTGGATGATATCCGCGATTTCAGCCGGGGCTCATTTCTGGAGGACGCCCCCATTCTGGCGGTATCTTCGCTGACCGGCCAGGGAATGCCCGAGTTGCTGGCCGCGCTGGACCAAATCGCCGGGAGTATCCCCGAACGGCCCACTTCAGGTCTGTTCCGTCTGCCCATTGACCGGGTTTTCACCATGAAAGGTTTCGGCACCGTGATCACCGGGACCCTGGTTTCCGGCACGGTCAAGGTGGGCGACACCATCATGGTGTACCCGTCGGGGATTACCTCCAAGGTCCGGGGGATCCAGGTCCACAACCGCAGTGCCACCCAGGCCGAAGCCGGCATGCGAACGGCCATAAATTTTCAGGGCCTGGACCGCGCGGCGGTCCAACGCGGCGAAGTGCTGTCGAGCCCCGGGGCCCTGATCGACAGTTATATGGTGGATGTATCCTTTCACTATCTTGCCGGCAACAAAAAACCGCTGAAAAATCGTACCCTGGTGCGCTTTCACACCGGCACCAGCGAAGTAATGGGATACCTGATACTGCTCGAACAAGACGAATTGATGCCCGGGCACGCCACCGTCGCCCAGCTGCGGCTGGATGCCCCCGTGGCCCTGGTAAAGGATGATCGCTTTGTCATCCGCAGCTATTCCCCCGTGCGCACCATCGGCGGCGGACAGGTGCTCAACCCCACACCCCGAAAACACAAGCGTTTGAAAGCCGAAATCGTTGAAGGGGTAAAACATCTGGCCGACACGGATCCGGAAAAGGTGGTTTCCTTCCAGGTCCTGCAGGCCGATCATCGCGGGGTTGCCTTTTCCCACCTGAAAATCATGACCAACCTGACGGATAAACAGCTGGAAACGATCCTGCAGCTGCTGCTGTCCCGTAAAACGGTGATTCAGATCGACAGGGAAAACCGTATTTTCATCCACCAGGAAATTTTCAATAAATTGAAACAGCAAACCGCCGAGCATCTGAGCGCCTACCATGCCGCCAACCCCCTCAAGGCGGGCATGCCCAAAGAAGAGCTCAAGTCCAAATTTCCGCCGGGAACCAACGTCAAGCTGTTCAACCTGGTACTCAACCAGATGATTAAAAGCGGCAAGCTCATTCAGGAGGAAAACACCGTGCGCCTGGACGAGCACCGGGTGTCACTGGGGCAGGACCAGGCGGACGTGCGCGACAAGATCTTAAAGACCTATCGCGATGGGAACCTGCAGCCCCCCTACTTTAGGGAAATCATCAAATCCCTGGACCTCGATCCCCAACATGCCAAAGACATCCTCATGCACCTGGTGGAAGAAGGCCAAATCATAAAAACCAAGGAAGACCTCTATTTCCATGCAGCGGCGGTCGATGAGCTGAAACGGCGGCTGGTGGCTTTTCTGGAAACCCATGGCGAGATTACCACGCCCCAGTTTAAAGAGATGACCGGCGCCTCGCGAAAATATGTCATCCCGCTGATCGAATATTTCGATGCCAAAAACGTGACGCTCAGAATCGGTGATTCACGCAAACTCCGCAAGGGGTAATCTGAAAAGGCTGGAAAGCAGGAAGGCCAGAAAACCTGAAGGCTTGCTAAAGGATGAAATCCTTATTTAAGCTTCCCGGATTTTAACCGATACTCAGCCATTGAAGTCCTGGCTGGTAAAAGCAGCGCTTATGCTGTCAAGATAAGCCATGCCTTTGCGGGTCAAGGCACAGCGGGTTTCCGTTATTGCCAGGAAACCATCTTTTTCAAAACCTGCAACCGGTTCTTTGAAGGCACTGAAAAAATTCATTCCAAACCTGTCTTCAAAGGTCGTCGTGTTAATTCCTGCGGCCGTTCTGAAACCGAGGTAAATCGCCTCCATGATCAACTGCTCTTTGGTGAGTTTTTCTTTTTGTGCTGTCGGCAACCGGCCGGTTTCGATCTGCTGCACATATTTTTGCACACTCCTGTGATTCCACCAGCGTTGGAAATCGATAAAAGAATGGGCCGACGGCCCCAGGCCCAGGTAAGGTGCCAGCGTCCAGTATTTTTTGTTGTGCCTGGAAATCCAGGGGCTGTGGCCATCTTCGGTCAGCCGGGCAAAATTGGAAATCTCGTAATGAAAAAAACCGTGGCGCTTTAAAAAATCGATGGTGATATCAAACAATGCGCGCATCGTGCTGTCGGCCGGCAGTTTGAGGTGACCCGCTTTTATTTCCCGATCCAGGGGGGTGCCGGACTCCCGGGTCAGCATGTAGCAGGAAAGGTGTTCGGGAGCCAGGTCGACCGCCCGCTGCAGGTCAGCAAGCCAGTTGGCCCGAGTCTGGCCGGGCAGCCCGTAAATCAGATCCAGACCGATATTGTCGAATCCGGCCTGGCGCGCCCACTGAATTGCTTCAAGGGCCTGGCGGCCGGAATGGATCCGGCCGAGAAATCCGAGATTTTCCCGGTGAAACGATTGAACGCCGATGTTTAAACGGTTGATGCCGCATTGGCGGTACGCCTTGAGATCTTCGGCGCACAGCGTACCCGGGTTGGCCTCCAGCGTAATTTCAGAATCCGGCAGGATGTCAAACTGCTTCCAGGCGGTCTCAACGAGCCGGCCAATGTCGCCGGCATCCAGCACCGAGGGGGTACCGCCGCCGATATACACGCTGTCAAAGGTCAGCTGCAGACTCCGTCTCATCCCAATTTCCCGCTCGAGTGCGTCCAGAAACCGCGGTATCCGGGAAAGATTGACAATGGAATAAAAATCACAGTAGATGCATTTTTTTACGCAGAAAGGAATGTGAATGTAAAGACCGCCACACTGGCCACGCTTGCGGCCAACGCCGTATTTGGAGGTTCGATTGGATTTTGAAACCACTTATTAAACCCTATTTCCAGCCACCAATCAAATGCATATGCAGATGGAAAATTAACTGCCCCCCACCCTTTTCGACGTTGGTAAAAAGCCGGTAGCCGGAAGTGGACACCCCGTGCTGGCGGGCCATCTCCCTAGCGACCCAGTGCATTTTCCCAATGATGGGCAGATCGTCCTCAATAATATCGTTGATACTGCGGATGTGCTTTTTTGGGACAATCAGAAGATGAACCGGGGCAGCGGGGTTGATATCTTTAAACACCACGAGCGTGTCGTTTTCGAATAAGATTTCCGTGGGTGTTTCACCATTGGCAATTTTACAGAAAAGACAGTCTTTTTCCATCTTCCGGGGTTCCTCCCTTTTTTGTTAGGCTCGATGCCAAAACGACTCTGATGCCATCCTAAACGGTTTGGCGAACGGATGTCAAGCTATCTGACATCATCGGACAGTCCGGTCGAAAAACCGCCAGCGGCCTTTCAAAGTGGGCGCCTGCAGGGCATCGTTTAATTCCTGCAGAAAGCGCTTGCGAGGGATCGGACGGGCCCCGAAATGGCCCAGATGAGCGGTGACCACCTGGCAGTCGATCATGGTAAAATTCAGCCCGATCAGGTGCTGTACCAGGGCCACCAGTGCCACCTTGGAAGCATTGCTAATCCGGGTGAACATGGACTCGCCGAAAAAAATTTTACCCAACGATACGCCGTACAGCCCGCCGGCCAGTTGGCCGTCCTGCCAGGTCTCGACAGAATGGGCAAAGCCGGATTCATGCAGCTGGCAGTATGCGCCAATCATGTCGTTTACAATCCAGGTCCCTTCGTCTTTTTCCCGGCGCACCCGGGCGCATTCGGTAATTACGGTCTTGAAATCCCGATCCAGGGTCACTCTAAAACTCCCTTTTTTCATCACTTTGTGCAGGGAGCGGGCCACCCGCAATTCGGGTGGATAAAGCACAAAGCGCGGGTCCGGGGACCACCACAGGATCGGCTCGCCACCTGAGTACCAGGGAAATATGCCCCGGCTGTAAGCAAGCAGCAAGCGCGAAAGGCTCAAATCACCGCCGATGGCCAGCAAACCTTCTTTGGATGCCAGGTTGGGGGGTGGGAAAATTAGTTCCTCCGATAGCTGGTAAACAGGCATACAGGCAGGTTAGATGAGTGTAATGGTTAGAAGATAGCCAGATAAACAATAGCTAAAAATTAAAGATGAACGTCCAACACCGAACGTCCAACATCGAA
>JAOZSC010000146.1:0-1489 GCA_029939875.1 Desulfobacterales bacterium | reverse complement strand
CGAACGTCCAACATCGAATGTCGAATGAAAAAATAGAAATTGCGGAGCGCAGCGACATCATTATTCGATGTTCGACGTTTATGTTTAACCGGAGTGTTTTCGCGATGCAATCCGCCTGAGGCAGACTAGGCAACTAACACTAGGCGTCCTGCAGCTCGGGTATTTTCACCGCAACAAACTTGCGGCCCCGGACCGGGATACGATAATCAAAGACCAGCTCGTCGCCATCAAGTTCGATTGACACCTCACCGCCTTTTTGCAGTCGCCCAAACAGGATTTCATCGGCCAAGGCATCTTTGATGCGTGTCTGGATCACCCGCACCAGGGGTCTGGCACCGTAACTGGGGTCATGGCCTTTTTCCGCCAGCCAGGTGCGCACGGCGGCCGAAATCTTCAGGGTGATCTTTTTTACAGCCAGCTGGTCATTTACCTCCGCCATGAACTTGTCGACCACTTTCTCCATAATCTCCAGGTTCAAGGCATTGAAATGAATCGTCTCATCCAGGCGATTGCGAAATTCCGGGCTAAACATTTTTTCAATCGCTTTTTTGCCCTTGGAAGCCGTATCCTTGTGGGCATCCCCGAAGCCAATGGTCTGCTGGCTCATTTCCCGGGTTCCGGCATTGGAGGTCATCATCAGAATCACATTTCTGAAATCTGCCTTTTTCCCGTTGTTGTCAGTCAGGGTGGCATGATCCATGACCTGCAGCAGGATGTTGAACAGATCCGGATGCGCTTTTTCGATCTCATCGAGCAACAGGACGCTGTGGGGATGTTTGCGGACCCCGTCGGTGAGCAGTCCGCCCTGGTCAAAACCGATATAGCCGGGGGGAGCGCCGATCAGCCGCGCCACGGCATGCTTTTCCATGTACTCACTCATGTCAAAGCGAAGGAACTCCACCCCGAGGATACGGGCCATCTGGCGCGTAACCTCGGTCTTGCCGACACCGGTAGGACCGGTAAACAGAAAACAGCCCACCGGACGGCCGGGGGTGCCCAGGCCGGCACGGGAGCGCTTGATGGAGGTCACCAGGGCCCGGATAGCGTCATCCTGGCCGAAGACTACCTTTTTCAGGCCGTCTTCGAGCTGCTCCAGTTTTCCGCGATCCGAAGTCGACACGCTCTGGGTGGGAATGCGTGCCATTTTAGCCACAATTTTTTCAATATCAGCGGGGTTGATTTTTTTGCGGTGCGCAGAACCGCTCAGTCGCACAAAGGCGCCGGCCTCATCGATGACATCGATGGCCTTGTCCGGCAGGTAGCGGTCATTGAGATACTTGGCGGAAAGCTCCACGGCCGCCTTCAGGGCCGGATCGGTGTACACAATGCCGTGGTGTTCTTCGTAGCGGGATCGCAGCCCCCTTAATATCTGGATGGTTTCGTTGACCGGCGGTTCCAGTATTTCCACTTTCTCAAACCGCCGAGACAGGGCACGGTCCTTTTCAAAATGATTCTTGAATTCCTCGTAGGTGGAAGATCCGATGCAGCG
>JAOZSC010000002.1 GCA_029939875.1 Desulfobacterales bacterium | reverse complement strand
ACCAGAAATCCCATGGCCGAGCCCGTGGTGCCCGCCATGACCGTTGCCAGCAAGGTCGACTGCTTCTGGGGATAACCCACAACGCCGTAAACATAGCCCGCGGAGAATCCAAAACTTTCATTGTAAAAGGCGTAGGGAAGGCTGAGCGTCTGTTTGGAGAATTTGCCCTCCTCATCGACAACGACCCCTGCGCCGAACGATGAAAGACCGGTGAACAATACAATCAACAAAACGACTGCAAATATAATCTGTTTCATCAGCGCCCTCCGGAGCAAAAGATGAACATCGAATATTCTGCGTCAAACTATCCACAGGCAAACTATGCCCTGAGATGGTCGAATGAAAAAACCAATGTAGGACTTTGAATGACTATTTCCTCTTTGTTTTGCTATTGCGGCAGGCAGGCGCCGAACACCACAAAGGCCACCTGGTCGCCGGAGGCCGTCATGACCACCCGGCCGGTATCTTCGGCAATGGCAATGGTCCAGCCCAAACCGTCCCGCACCGACTGATACCCGTCTTCAGCCCCCTGTAAAATCAGCTTGCCGTCGACAAGCTCCATGCGCTCGATGGGGCTCGCCGGTCGGGTGTTATTCTCCATGGCCGGGCCGATCGTCTTTTTTGCAAAGTCGATTTTAAAAAACCGGGGCAAATCCATGCTTTCAGGCGTCACCGCATGGCACCCGTCGTCGGGAGTGCATTCCATTGCCGTGCTTACCGCCAGCAACAAAGGCCTGGATCCGTCAAAGTCACCAGCCCAAACGGTTAATGAAAAAATAAAAAAGAATAACCCTATCAAACTAAGCAATTTTATATTATTCATGGCAATCTCCCATTGCTTATAAAATTTGTAAAATTCTTATCCACCATCTTGAGTTTGTATCTTTATGAACATTAGCCCACATATAGCCTGCCAGAAGTGTTTCGCGGTGATTGCATCTTCCGCATTCCGCCTTCCGCATTCTTATTTCACGCTGTATCCCCTGCCTTCCAGGCAGGCGCCGTAAGCACGGTTGTAAGTATTGCGCTGGTGCAGGTATTGATTTGACTGCTGCTTCTCCCATTTTTTACGGGCTTTGCGATCATGTTTTTGCTGCGAAGAACTTCGCGCACCACCGATAACACCACCGGAAAGGCCACCGATCAGCGCCCCTTTTTTAGCCCCTTTCTTCCCCCTGGCAATGGCGCCAACTCCTGCTCCCAGCAGTCCACCGCCCACGCCGCCTTTGACCGCGCCGCCGGCGGTACTGCTTCGGGCCTGTTTAGGCGGCGGCGGCGCCGAGGCGGTCGGCATCTTCATGGGGTCAAAACCGCTTTCCTGTTTGGCCCAGTTGTAGCACTCATATTTATCTTTTTCCATCTGATCCTGGCTCTGACCCTTGGCCGGGTAAACGATCGGGTCCTGGGCCGCTGACATGCCGCCGGTAAATGCCAGCAACAGCAAAATTATCAACCATTGATTTATACGTCTCATTTCTTTTCCTCCTTTAGTCATCTTTTTTCGGGAACAAGAGATACCTCAGCCAGTGCAGTAATGTATTGCTGCGTAAAAGCTGCCTGTCGGTTTGATCAAAGGCCCGGTTCAGCCCCCCGGGGTCGACAAAAAACTGCGCCCGGGTCGTAAACGATTCTTCGACATCCAGCTGCTTTACAACGCGGGCCGGATTGCCGGCCGCCACACAGTTTGCAGGGATGTTGTCCACCACCACCGCCCCGGCGCCGATAATACTGTTTTCTCCAATGGTCACTCCCTTGCAGACGATGGCGCTGTCGCCGATCCAGACATTATCATAAATTGCAACCGGCTCGGTTCTGCCTATGGCGATGCGGTTGTAAATATCATGCCAGTCAGCGTCGGTAATGTAAGCATTGCTGGCGATCATACAGTTGTCCCCGATCGTAATTTCGTGGGCTGACCCGATCCTTACACCCGGACATATCAGGCAGTAGTCGCCGATCCGGATGCGTCCCAGATCTTTTTGCTCGGACCAGATGGCCAGCGAGACCCTCCTGTCCGATGACGCCACCACATTGACGCAATTCCCCAGTTCAATGGGGGTACCAAAAATCTCCACATACCAGGGCCGCATAAAAGTAAAATTTTCACCGAGGCTTTCAAGCTGGGGCCGCAGGAAGTGGTTAACGTAAAACTCCTGGATCTTCAGGTGGGCTTTCTTGATAAAGTATGGGCGGTGGTCTCTTCGCAACAATAATTCCTTTTCGCCATACTGCCGTCATTTAGATCCTAGCCAAAACTGGTGGCTGAAAATCTGCCCCGCCGGGGTCAGGCCGTAAATGGCATCCGCCGCTATGAGGACCACGGCATTGGTCCAGGTGATTTTCTCCTCGGGCCAGATGGTGATATCCGGGCAGGTAAAACCGCACCAGTAGGAGCCGTCTTGATAGGTCCTGTCGCTGATCCAGCTAAAAACGATTTTGGCCAGCTGCAGGTTTCCCATGGCCGCCAGGGCCAGTGACAACTCCGAAGTTTCAGCAATGGTCACCCATGGTTCATCAAAAACGCATCGAACGCCGCGTTCTTCGATGATATATTTTTTCCAGTACTTATCCACGCGCTTGCGGGCATCAGCCCCTGCCAGGGCGCCGCAAAGGATGGGATAAAACCAATGCATGGAAAAACGCGATTTGGCAATATTAAACAGGTGTGGCTTATAGCGGATGGCGTCTCCCAGCCTGGTCAGGGCGCGCTGCCAGCCGGATGCGGGATGTCCGAGTGTCCGGGCAATGGCAAGCGCGCATTTTAAACTCATATAGATGGAGCTGGACCCCGTTAACAGGGCCATGGGGTCAATGCGGCCTTCGGGACTGATGGCCCAGTGAATCTCGCCTTCGGGGGCCTGCAGGCTCAGGGCAAAATCAATGGCCGCGGCAACCGTTTTCCACATCCGCTTTAAAAAAGCGACATCCCCCGTCACCAGGTAATAATGAAACATGCCCACCGCGATGTATGAGCACATGTTGGCATCCCGGGTTTTATCTTCAGGCTTGCCTTGCATGTATGCAGCATACCAGCTGCCGTCTTCAAGCTGCATGCGCGCGAGCCATTCAAAGGCCTTCTGAGCCTGGGCCAGATAACCGCCAATGCTCAGACCCATGGCTGCTTCAACATGATCCCAGGGATCCGTTTTTTGTCCTTCACACCAGGGAATTTCCCCGCTGGGCAGCTGAGTTTGTGCAATCACGTTGCAAACGCCGTCAATGCTGATGGAAATGTCCGGTACCGGTCTACTTGTCGAAGTCTCAGGTTTCATTCCGTGCCACCTTATCTTTTTCTGTAAAAAAATATGTATACAGACAATTAATCCTATAATCAAGCAAAATAGAATCCCATGGTTACGGCTTCGCCGGGGAGGCGCCGCGCCTGTTGGATACGCGGTACGCAATGCCGGCAGGGTTGTACAGCCTGTCCTTTTCGGGCTTGACTTTGACGGGTTCATCGTTTAGCTTACTGGGTATGCAAGCAGGTCATATGAAAGCACCGGTTTGACGCCTCCCCGGGCCTGGTGCGCCTGGGAGGCTTGCTGTAACCGGCAGACGACGGACAACAAGGGAGGCGGTGGTACCGAAGCACATGGCCGCCGCCACAGGCAAAAACCGAATTGCCATAAAGTTTTGGCGCACGCGAAAGGGGGTACAAAATGGCCGACAGTGTTTACAAAGTCATCCAATTGGTGGGCAGCAGTAACACTTCCTGGGAAGACGCCGCAAAAAACGCGGTGGAAACCGCATCCAAATCCCTTAGGGATTTACGAGTGGCCGAAATCGAAAAGCTGGACATGAAAGTTGAAAACGGAAAAGTCACCGCTTTTCGTGCCCGGGTGAACCTCTCATTCAAATACTTCACCGAGTAATCCGACGAAAATAGTAACCAATGATGGTGCCTGACACTTTGGGTTGTGACCCGATGCCGGGCACCATCCGTTTTTTCCAGTTGCCCGGCCTGCAAAAAAATCCTCCCCATTGTTGAATACAAAAAAACTAAAGTTAAGGACAACAAACCTCGATGGCCAGCGTCAAACAACATTATGACCAACTGCTTGCTCCCTGCTATGCATGGATGGCGGGCGGCTGGGATGTCAAAATTGCTGAAAACCGGGCTTTTTTTCATGCCCACGGCGTCCGCTCCCGGGGTGCCGGCACGGCGGTTGACCTGGGAGCCGGCTGCGGATTTCAGTCCATCCCCCTGGCCGAGTCCGGCTTCAACGTCATTGCCGTTGACATGAACCGGTCTCTGCTGGCCCAGTTGAAAAAAAATGTCGGCCGGCTTCCCATCGTCGCCATTGAAGATGACCTGCTCAACTTCCGGGTGCACGCGCCGCCGACCGTCGAGTTGATTGTCTGCATGGGAGATACCCTGACCCATCTGGTCTCTTCAGCGCAGGTTGAAAAAATGATCGGCCAGGCCTTCCGGGCGCTGGCGGAAAATGGCCGGCTGATTCTGCACTTTCGCGACTTCACCCGGGAATTAACAGGGCTGCAGCGCTTTATTCCTGTCGGAAGCGATTCCCGGAGGATTTTCACCTGTTTCCTCGAATATGAAAAAGATACCGTCAAGGTGCATGACATCGTGTATGAAAAAAGCGCGGGCCGCTGGACCCTGAAAAAAAGCTTTTTCCGCAAACTCCGGATTTGCCCGCGTTGGACGGAGCATTGTCTACAAAAGGCCGGCTTCGACCTTGAGGTGTACGAAGTTCAAAATGCCATGGCAACCATCGTGGCCCGCAAGCCTTAATTTTAGATATTTGCTTGTTGTCCCGGGACCCGATAGCCTGTGACCGCTGTTCGCGCCCAAACGAGCGTTTTTCTTTATCGTTTTCGATCTCTTATCGCTGACAAACGTAAGTTTTCTCGTTTTCGGCGGACTACTGACCAGCGGCAGAAAAAATCACCGCCCGACAATAGCTGCTGCTGAATATCTCCGGCTAAACCTAATGATGAACTATCTTCAATATGTGTGTCTGATCATCTACCTGTTTGCCCTGGTGGCGCTGTTTACCTACGGCATGAATTGCTACCTGCTGATGCTCTTTTATCGCCGCAACCAGGACCGGGTGGCCCGGCACCATGAACAGATCAAAGAGCATTTTTATCGCAACTACCCCGAAAAAGATTGGCCCCGGGTGACCGTCCAGCTGCCGATTTTCAATGAGCGCTACGTGTTGCAACGCCTGGTCCGATCGGTTTGCCGGTTGGACTACCCGCAGCAACTGCTCGAAATCCAGATTCTGGACGACTCCACCGATGACACCGTGGACATCGCCAAAGCCATGGCGGATGAAATGACGGCTGGCGGCATTAACGTGGTATATATCCATCGCGAGCTGCGCGACGGCTTTAAAGCAGGCGCCCTGCGCGACGGCCTCAAAACGACCCGGGGACAGCTGGTGGCCATCTTTGATGCCGACTTTGTTCCCCACCGCAATTTTTTAAAAGAGACGGTGCCATATTTTGCAGACCCTCGCATCGGCATGCTGCAAACCCGTTGGGGGCATATTAACGCCGATTATTCACTGTTGACCCGGGCTCAGTCCATGGGAATTGACGGGCATTTCAGCGTGGAGCAGGCATCGCGGGCCTGGAGCGGATTTTTCATGAATTTCAACGGAACCGCAGGTGTCTGGCGTAAAAAAACGATTGAAGATGCTGGCGGCTGGCAGGCCGACACCCTCACCGAAGACCTGGATCTGAGTTACCGGGCCCAGCTCAAGGGCTGGCGGCTGCATTTTGCGCCGGAGGTGGTCTGCCCGGCGGAAGTGCCGGTGACCATCAATGCCTTTAAATCCCAGCAGCACCGCTGGGCCAAGGGATCGATTCAAACCGCCAAAAAAAACCTCGGCCACCTTTTCAAGTCAGATGTTTCGCTGATGGTTAAAATCCAGGCTTTTTTGCACCTGACCCATTACATGGTTCATCCCATGATGCTGCTGGTGGTGCTGACCTCCATCCCGATGCTTTACAGCCAATGGTTTTTTAACCATCTTGCCTATCCGGTCATGATATTTACCCTGCTGTGTCTGGCCACCTGTGGACCATCTTCCATGTACCTGTTTTCACAGAAAATATTATACCATGACTGGAAAAGCCGCATCAAGTTTCTTCCCGTCTTGATGTGCCTGGGCACCGGAATCGCCGTCAACAATACCCGGGCCGTCCTGGAAGCCCTGCTGAATATCAAAAGCGGTTTCATCCGGACGCCGAAATACGGAATTAGAAAACGCGACGACCGCTGGCAGGACAAGCGCTACGGCATCCCGTTAAATGCCGTTTCCGTTCTCGAATTTATCATGGGTCTTTATTCGCTGGCGGGTCTGTTCCTGTTTCTTTTTTTCAGCAAATACCTGGTCAGTCCTTTTCTTCTGATTTATACCGCCGGATTTTTTTATGTATTTTTTCTCTCGGTGCGACATGGGCATGGCAAACCATCATCATAACGGTTCCGCCCGCCACCAGTGGCTGGCCCTTTATTGCCCGGTGGCTGGATTGGCGGTGGTATCCTTCGGGCTTTATCGGCTGAACTTCAGATTGTACCGGCTGGTTCCCGGCATCGGCGTCAACACCGGCATCCATAGTTATGTAATTTTATTTTTACTGCTGGGTTTGCTGTACCTGCTGGGCGTCTGGGTGGTTTTGAAAATCGGTGTGACCGCAGCCGGTACAGGAGGTCTGGTGGGCATCATCCTGGTTGCGGCCGTTGCTTTCCGGGTTTGCCTGGTACCCCTTGAGCCAAACGTGCTGTCAAAGGACATGTACCGCTATATCTGGGACGGACGCATACAGCAGCAAGGCATCAACCCCTATCGGTATCCACCGGCCGCCGAAGAGTTGAAAAGCCTGCGGGACGACCGGATATACCCGAACATCAACCGCAAAAACCAGGCCACCATCTATCCGGCCGGGGCCCAGGTCGCTTTCCGGATTTTTTACGAACTGGCGGGCGACAGGGTTGCCGGCCATAAAGCCATGATGGTGTTTTTTGATGTCCTGACCCTGCTGCTGCTGACAGCCCTGTTGCGGGCTTACGGGTTCGCGCCGGCACGCGTGATTGTCTATGCCTGGAACCCACTGGTCATATTTGAAATCGCCTACAGCGGCCATTTGGAAGGGTTTACCGTTTTTCTGGTGACAGCCGCATTTTATTTGAACGCCCGGAATCGAAAACTACCCGCGGTTATCCTGCTGGCGCTGGCCAGTGCGGTTAAACTGTACCCCGCCCTGCTGCTGGCGGCCCTGTTAAATCGCGGCGACCGGATAAAAGGGCTGCTGACATTTGGTGCCGCTTTCGCACTGCTCTACGTTCCCTATGTTTCCGCCGGCAGAAGGCTGATCGGTTTTTTGCCGGTTTACCTGAAAAACCCTTACGAAAGCTTCAATCTGGGCATCAAATATCTGCTCATGCATCTATCACCGGACCTGGATTATTACCGGCTTTCACAGTTGATGCTGCTGGTGCTGCTAGCCGCCGGGCTGGCTGTTTTTCTTAAAAATAAGAAGGATGTGCAGTTCATCCGCAACGCTTACATATTAACGGGGTTGCTGCTGGTGCTGATGCCGGCCGCGCTTCATCCCTGGTATGTCATTTTGATCATTCCCTTTTTAACCTTTTACCCGGCGGCCGGCTGGCTGGTTTTTTCCTGTGCCGTGACCCTGTCTTACTTAAAATACGTGTCGCCATCAGGAATCATGCCCCCATGGGTTCTGGCGGCCGAATACCTGCCCCTGTTTGCGCTTCTGGCCGGGGGGTATATATTGCACCAACGTACGGGCGCCGGTTGGGTGGCCGGTATTGCTGTCAACCGCAAACGTCGGCCACCGGCCGGGGGAACAAAATGAAAACCGTGGTCGTTATACCAGCCTTAAACGAAGAGCCGGCCATCGCAGACGTGGTCGGCGCCGTGCCGCAGGACTTGGTGGATGAGATCATCGTGGCCGACAACGGGTCCACCGATGGTACGGCCAAACAGGCGGCCGCCGCCGGCGCCCGGGTCGTACAAGCCACGCGCAGGGGGTACGGGGCAGCCTGCCTGGCCGGGGCCCGAGCATCGCAAGATGCCGACATCATTGTATTTCTGGACGGCGACCGCAGCGACGACCCGGCCGAGTTGTCCACCGTGCTTCAACCGGTGGCAAACGACCGGGCGGATCTGGTAATCGGCAGCCGCCTCGAAGGGCGGCTTGAAAAAGGCGCCATGCCCCTTCATGGACGTGTGGGCAACCGTTTGATGGTGTTGCTGCTGAACCTGCTTTACGGGGTGGCCATCACGGATATCGGCTCGTTTCGCGCCATCAGAACCCGAGCTCTGTTCGCCCTTGAAATGGAGCAAATGACCTATGGATGGCCGGTGGAAATGGTGGTCAAGGCGGCCCGCCGAGGACTGCGTATCCAAAGCGTGCCGATCCGATACCGCCGGCGCATCGGCAAATCAAAGGTAACGGGAACCCTGAAAGGCACACTGCTGGCCAGTTACTACATGTTTATGGTGACGATGAAGTATCTTTGGAAAAAGTAAATTGGGAGAAATAACCAAATGATTTCCCTGGGAATCGGGCTGACCAGCGACTGCAACCTGAACTGCGCTCACTGCTATCGCGATCAGGATCATATATACAATCTGACCCTGGCCGATGTTCAAAAGGTGTGCGAAAGCCTCGATATCGGATCCATCGGGTTCGGCACCGGCGAAAATGGTTTAAACCCCGATTATTTCGACATCATAGACTACCTGCACGCGCGCAACATTAAAATGACCCTGGCCTCCAACGGCTACACCCTGTCCATTACCCCCGATGAAAAACTTGCCTATTTCAGTGACGTTGAATTTTCCGTCGATTTTCCGGATCAAAACCGACAGGACGAATTCCGCGGCCGGGGAAACTGGGAAACCGTCATGGCCGGCATCGAGCGCTGCCGGCGGCTGGGAATACGAGTCTCGATTCTGGCGGTCCTGATGAACCTGAACTGCATGGACCTGGGAAAAATTGCCGGGTTGGCGGCTTCGGTGGGGGCTGACTTTCGGGTGAATGTCTACCAGCCCATGTACACCGAAGAGTTTATGCCGACCTATGACCAGTACTGGCGGGCATTCGCGTATCTGTTCGAGTGCAGCGAAATCATTTCCGTCACCGAGCCGCTGGTCAATACCTTTCTGGGACTCAACGGGTTAAAGGGCAGCCCCTGCGGAGAACACAGCATGCGGGTCACTCCCGATCGCAGGCTGAAAGGCTGTGTCTACTGGCCTGAATCGGATGTCACCATCGATGATCTGGTTGAAAAAAAAGCAGCCGTCTTTGAATCGGCGCTGTTCCAGCACACCCGCTACATCCCGCCGTTTTGCCGGGACTGCATACATGTCCAAAACTGCGGCGGCGGCTGTGCGGCCCGTAGAAAACTGCGCGGACGGTTTGATCAACCCGATGAGTACTGCCCGCTTTACCGGGGCAAAAAAATTCCACTGGCCGGCCGCCTTTCTTCGGCGGTCAAGCCCCTGCGAAGCGGAAGCATCTGTACGACTATTGTCAGGGGAATTGCTTAAATCATACCGGCCAGGCCGCCATCGGATAGCGGTCGGGTGGAAACGATCTCATGCCGAACATAGATCAAGACCAGGCATTGCCGAAAACGCTTTACATAGAGACCACCAACCGGTGCAATCTCAAATGCCGGGGGTGTATCCTGTACCGGGGCAACCCGGAGCCCGAGCGCACCATTTCCCTGCAGCAGCTATCCATGATCACCGACCAGCTTCCGGACCTTGAACGGGCTGTGCTTCACGGTGTCGGTGAACCCCTGTTGAACCCGGAGCTTGCCAAGATGATCCGCCACCTGAAAAAGCGCAAGGTATATGTGCTGTTCAATTCCAACGGCATCCTGCTCGACGCCGGGCGGCGGGGGGCCCTCATCGATGCCGGGCTCGATGAACTGCGTATTTCACTGGATGCCGCCTCTGCCGAAGGCTATCAGAAAATGCGCGACAGCGCACATTTCAACCACATTATTGACAACCTGCACGCCTTCGTACAGGAGCTGCACGACCGGCAGGCCGCCGGCCCTAGGCTTTCGCTCTGGTTTCTTGGGACCCGGGACAATATCACCGAGCTTTCGGACCTGGTCCGGCTGGCCGCCCATATCGGAATCTGCGAAGTTTATCTTCAGCGCCTGGTCTATTTCCAGGATGACACCGGCTACGGGGTGGCCCGCCCTGAAAAAACGCTGCGGTATGCAGATACTGCAATGGAATCGATTGAAAACAGCCGGGACATAGCCCTCGAACTGGGTGTACAGCTCAATGCCTCGGGCCTGTGCGATCCGATGAAAAGTCTACGGGGACAGCCAGACGCCCTGTATCCCTGGAGCAAATGCTACCGGCCCGAAACATTGATGTACATCACGGCCACCGGCAACGTGCTGCCCTGTTGTATCGCGCCGTTTGCGACAACGGATTTCTCGGCGCTCATTTTGGGAAATGTTTTTGAATCATCGGTAAAAAAAATATGGTGCGGTGCTGGGTATGAAAATTTCCGAAAACGACTCAAAACCGAAACACCACCGAAGTGCTGCCGCGGATGCGGAATCTTGTGGAGCCTGTGATGAATCCGGATAAACCAAAACTACTGCTGGTTGTTGTCGCCAAGGCCCCGGTAGCCGGCCAGGTCAAAACCCGTCTTCACTCCGAGCTGACTCCCGCCGAAGCCACGGCTCTGTATCGCTGCTTCATCCAGGACCGCATCACAGAAATTGGCCAACTGAAAACCATCGATTTGGCTATTTCATTCACTCCCGCGGATTCAAAGAGCTATTTTACTTCTTTTACCGCCAACGGATTTCATCTTTTTGCCCAGCGAGGAAAAGACCTGGGGCAACGATTGAGCAATATCTTCGTGGACAAACTGGCAGCAGGATACGATGCGGTTTCGATCATCGACAGCGACACGCCGGACCTGCCGCGCTCCATCGTGCAGCAGTCTTTTCAGCTGCTGACGACAGACCGGACCGATGCGGTCTTCGGGCCGTGCGATGACGGCGGCTATTATCTTGTCGGTCTGCGCCGGCCGCACCCACAGCTTTTTCAACAAATCCCCTGGAGTACGGGCAGGGTCCTGACGCAAACACTTGAAATGGCGAACACTCTGGGCCTGCAAACGAAATTGCTCCCGCCCTGGAATGACCTGGACACCTTCCAGGACCTGCTGGACTACTACCAGCAATATCGGGACAAACCGCTCGCCTCCCCCCGGCCGGGGAAAAAAACTTTTCGTTTTCTTGCAAACATGAAACGCATCACACAACCTGAACTTTCACCCTAGCCGTTTTATTCACAAATATTGATTTTTTCGGCCTTTTTTATTTAACCGCCAAACGGCGGTAGGTTTTGCCTTCCGTTTTTTTTAGATAATCGAACAAATCGGTTTCCATCTCTGCAGCCAGATCCGGATATTCGTTGAGCAGGTTGTTTTTCTCTTCCGGATCGCGGACCACGTCAAACAGTTGAAGCACATCCAGTTCGGCAAAATAGACCAGCTTCCAGCGCCAGTTGCGGTACAGAAAATAACGTCGTTTAAACGACGCCCTGCCCGCCACATCCCTTTTGAGATAGGGATGGCGGTTATTTTCCAGCAGCAGCGGGAGGAGCGAAATTCCCATGTGCGGATCATCATAGGGTGGATCAACCACATAGCCGGCAAGTCCGGCGATGGTCGGCGCCATGTCGGAAACAATTACCGGCACATCTTCAAAGCGCTTTTGGATACCGGGAATGCGCAAAATCAACGGCACCCGGATCTCCTCCTCGTAAAGTGTGTGCCCGTGCAGACTGGCACCGTGCTCCCAGAACTGTTCTCCATGATCGGAGGTAAACAAAATCACGGTGCGATCATAGATGCCCGACTTCTTGAGCCATTGCACAAAGCGCTCAAAGGCCCGGTCAATATAAGACAGGTTGTTGTCGTACAGATCCCGCGGGCGGTCCCCGAAGTCAATGCCACCCGGCTTTTTCCACAGGTCATTGTGAACATCCATCAGGTATAAAAAGGCCGGGACAGACCCGCGGCATCCACTACCTGTCGGGCAAAGGCGGTGTCGACCCGGCAAAGCTCGTTGAATTGCAAAACGGCCGCTTTTACTTCCGGGTATCTGGTGAGCACCCCGAAGGGGAGCACCCCTGATACAAGTGCAGCGGCCATTATCAGCCACAGCCGAACACCACTTGACACCGGCTCGTTTCGCGCCGGCATAATTTCCCCCACAATCAACACCAGAGCGCCGGCGGCCACGATGACGGCAATCTTCAGTAAAGCCCCTTTCAGATAGGAAAGCGCGGTAAACCAGGGGTTAAAAAGGCTCCCATAGATCACCGCATAGCCTGCCAGCAGGCTCAGCAACAAAGCCAGCATCGGCAGCCACAACCAGGTCCTGCGGCCAGCGGGGCGCAGTGCCGTCGCCCACCGTAAAGCCGGCAGCAACACCACGACCCCCGTGGAAACAGCCACCAGCCCTAAAAAAAGACCGGACCGACGGCAAACAAAACCGGCAGATGGCTGCAAATCCATGCAAAAAACGGGCTTTCGCCGGCGGAGATAGCCCGTCCCAGTTCGCTGTCAACGGTGCTATAAAGAGCTGTCAGGATAAAAACCAGCACCGCCGCCAAAAAGTGCAGCCACGGCAGGATTCGGACCAGCCGGATGAGCCGGGTTTTTGGAGCGAGTTGCTGCATAATGGCTATGGAAACTGGGAGAAAACCAAATCCCCTGTTAAACGAAAGGCAATGCTGTGGCACTGGTGACACTCGCGGACCCTTGCCGACGTCAGCTCCGGTTCGCCCCGGACGTTAAAGCGGGCATAACTCCAGGCAGCAGGGTAAAACGGCTTTTGCGCCGGGTGATCCATTTTTTGCATCACCAATATTTCCATGAGCCCGGAGCGGTCGGTAGTCCGAGCATTGCCCCGGTAACTTTCCAAAACTATGGTGGTTCCCGCCGGCCATACCCGCAGAGACGACGCCTTGCTAACAGAACGGACGGTTTCAGATCCGGTCAAATCCGAAACCCGGTAATACATCCAGGCACTGTGGTTGCTGGCAAACCGGCGGGTGTCGATGTATCTGCGACGCCACCCCGGCACCGGTTTCCCGGCTGAATTGCGATAGACCGGTTTTGCAGGGGGTCGATTCAGATAAGGGGGCAGCGCCGGAATTACCAGGGAAGGGTCTTTTACGGCGCGCAGGCCGGGCGGCGTAAGGTATACCTTTTCCGCCTGTGGCTTGGCGCCCAGGAAAAACAGTAAAAAAACAGGCATAATTGCAGCCCACAGGGGGCGCGAAATAGATTGCATCATAGGACTTTTCGGTGTGCAGTCGGTATTAAAGCGACTTCAGGTACTCAATAATATCCACAATCTGCTCGGGAGCAAGATGCTTGAATGGAGGCATTTTCCGCCCTCCGTCGACAATTTGTCCCCTCACCGCCACTTCACTGGTGGGTCGATCGGAGTCGGGAAGCCTGGGGCTGGAAAACAACCCCTGCAGACCGGGTCCGATCTTATTGTTTTTGCTGTGGGCAAAATGGCAGGCGGCACAGTTGGCCTCAAAAAGCTTGCGGCCGGTCTGGGCGGTTTCAGCGTTTTTCAGTTTGGTAAAGATCCACTGCCCGGATTTATCCGCCAGCTTGTAGCGACCCTCTAAACGCACGCGGTTTTCCCGGCAGGTCAGCGCCAGCTCGCTTTCGCCCTTGCGCCCTTCGAGTTGGAAATTCACCAGCAGCCGGTTTTTCTTTTGCACCATACGATCGATGATCAAATTTCCCTCAAACTGTTCGCCGGCAATCTGCCCGGGTGCGGGTTGTGAAAAACGGTAAATTTTATCGAAATTCGACTTCCATATCCCGGCCACTTCACAGGTCAGTTTCTGGGAATAAACCATCGGAGGCTTGAAGACCGATTGCCCCAGGCCATTGACCACCGGACCATTGCTGCACTGATGATCGGCCACCACGAAAAGCCAGTTTTGCAAATCCTCCCCGTCAAGGGCTGCGGGAATGTAAGGCGAGACGTACAAACCGGCTGGAAAATCGGCTTTTTTATCCTTCAAATCACCGCTTTGGGGCACCAGTCGGTAGGATTTAAAACGCCGGGTGTCAATGGCCAGCATCTGCGGGCCCAGGTTGCCGTTGGGATCGTTCACCTGCATGCGGACCTGGAAGACCTCGCCGGACAGCTTCGAAAAATGGATATCGGATATCACGGGGTCATCTGCGGGCTGCCCGTCTACCGGGAGGATGACGGGAATCTCATTGTCGACTCCCGGTGTGACCTGAATCTGGAGCGGAAAATAAATATACTTCTCGCTATAAACATGCAGTCCCCAAGGTCCGCCGGATGGCAGCGGGATCTTGAACCGGCCGTTGGCTCCGATGGCTCCGCCGGCCAGAAAGGCGTTGTTGTGCAGCGCGCCCTTTTCCAGTGCCACGGCCCCGCTGGCGACCACCTTCCCGTCGGCGGTAAGCACGGTGCCGGAAACATAGGTCCGGCACCATCCCGTCGTCACCGACAGACCAAGAACTGCCGCCATACCGATAATAAAGACCACACCTATTTTGACGGAATACAATCTAAACGCCATGGTTTTTATCCTTTTTCTACCTGAATTGAGCATCTTAGATTAGAATTATAAAAGTAAATTTATTGCCACCAAGACACTAAAACCAAAAGATAACTTATAGTAGACAGTTTTGCTTCGTGTCTTTGGGCCTTTGTGGCTAACTTTCCGGTTTTGCCGGGTTAAGTCTATTAGTACCTGCATCGAAGCGGCTTTAAAACTCTGCTAAAGCGTTTTCAGATAAGCAATCAGAGCGGCCACTTGCTGCTGGGACAGATGCCCGAATGGCGGCATTTTGGCCACCGGCGTTTTCAGTACCTGGCGCAAATTTTCCGCGGAAACCGTCCGGCCGCTGATCGGTAATTTGTCCTGTTGAAAAAGTCCTTTCAACCCCGGGCCGATCTTGACGGCGGTGCTGTCGGCGAAGTGACAGGCCGAGCAGTTCTGCTGGAAAACAAGGGCCCCTTCGACCGCCGCACCTTGCACTGCCGTGACCGCCGGTGCCCGGGTGCCATAGACCAGCTCGCCGCCGAAATAACCCAGCCCGACCGCTCCCAGCAGGCACAGCAGGTACACGGCCAAAACGGCCCGCGCAAAACGTTCTCCCATCGCGCCGAAGACAACGGCAACAATCAGCAAAAAAAGCACCACGGCGGCCAGCACAACTTTCATCTTGATGGGAAACAGCAAGGTACCGCCGTAAAAATGCTGCCAGTCCAGCATGCCCAGCAGGGCCGTCGGCACCAGGGCGATCAGTGCCAGAACGATGCAGTGCCGGGCCGTGCGGGCCAGTCGGCTGTTGCGAAAAACCAGGCCGGTCAGGGCAAACAAAAAAGCGCCGATGATCATCCCGATGGGCACATGGGTCAGCGTGGGATGAAGCGGGTGGGAGTAACCGATATTGGCAAGGAATTGATAGATGGAATCGATCATACGCACCCCCTTTTGGTGTGGGAAAAATGCTGGGCTATCGTACCTGTTTCAACATCGCCACCACCTCCCGGCCAAATTCTTTTCGCTGCCAGCGTTTGAGATCATTGACTTTGGCCAGATCTGAAACTTTCAAGGGTTTTTGCACGGCAAGCGTCGTCATCAGGGCCTTGGTGCAAAGCAAGGCCGGGTTGATGGTCATTTTTTTGGCCCGGTCATCGCGCCAGTCCCTGAGGATCCTGATTCGACCGGCCACCGCCGCCGGGATGCGCGGTGCCTTTTTGCGCGGATACACGGGCAGCTCTTTAGGGGCTATTTTACGAGCGGCCTCAATAGCCGCCAGCACGTCCGGTCCGTACATACCGATCTGTTTTTTACTCAAGATCCCGGTCTGTTCCAACTGTTTCAAATTCGCCGGCTTGTCCACGGCCAGCGCCAGCAGGGACCGGTTGCCGATGATCCGGAACAGCGGTTTGTCCTTTTTGCGGGCGGTTTGCCGGCGGAACTGCAACAGCGCTTCCAGAACAGCCAGGGTTTTCTGGTCCAGACTGCCGGCGCCTTTAAAGTGCAGGAAAAGCGGGTGATTATCAAAATTATTGGCCCTCACCCGGCTCAGATGCTCGCATTCTTCGTAGACCCAGTCCAGGCGCCCTTTTTGTTTGAGTTCGCCTTTCAGCCATTGGGCCATGGGCACCAGAAACCGGGCATCCTGGGCGGCATAGGTGATCATCTCCACGGGCAGCGGACGCCGGGACCAGTCCTTGCGCTGGTATTTTTTATCCAGAACAACACCAAATCTTTTTTTGACCACCGCGTCCAGGCCCGTTCCCTCAAAGCCCAGAAAGCGGCAGGCCAGCTCGGTGTCAAACAGGTTGTGAACCGAAATTCGAAAATCGCGAAACAGTGAGCGCACGTCATAGTCGGCGCCGTGAAAGACTTTCTGGATGTCGCGACGTTTAAAAACCGGTTTGAGGGCGGAAAGGTCATCGATGGCCAACGGGTCGATGACCGCATTGACATTTTCGGCGGCGATCTGGATCAGACAGACTTTTTCTTTGAAATGGTACATGGAATCCGCTTCCAGGTCCACGCCCACGGAGGTCCGGTTTTCCAGCTTTCGCGCCAGGTTGTTCAGCTCGCGCCGGGAATCGATGATTGAACAGGAGATATTGCTCATTTTTGTTGCTTTTTTCCTTGACCCGCAGGTTTGTTTTTTCTAATTTGCACAGATTGTGCGGCCAGGCGCCGGCTTCATTTTTGCCGCCGGCCAGCAATTTGGGTGCCAGTCAAATCTTTAATTGTTCAATGATTGAAATAGGAGTACAATTACATTCTGTACTTACTTGATTCGACCGGCTTCTGATAGCCGATCAGCCTGTTAACGACTTATACCACGGTGAGGTTGTAATGGTAAAGATAACATTTCCAGACGGCAACATAAAGAGTTTTGAAAATCCGGTCACCGGTCTTGAGGTGGCCCAAAGCATCTCCGAGGGCCTGGCCCGCAACAGCATCGCCTTGCAAATAGATGACCGGCTGGTGGACCTGAGCACCCTTATCGACCATGACGCCCGGATTCGCCTGATTACCTCCAAGGACCCGGAAGGGCTGGACATCCTGCGCCACAGTGCCGCCCACGTCATGGCCCAGGCCATTATGCGCCTGTACAAGGGCGCCAAGCTGACCATCGGCCCGGCGGTGGAAAACCAGTTTTATTATGACATTGACATGCCACCGGTCTCCGAAGACGACTTTCCCGCGATTGAAGCCGAAATGAAAAAAATAACCCGGGAAAAGTTACCCCTCCGCCGCAAGGAAGTTTCCAAGCAGCAAGCCCTGGAGTTTTACAAAGACGAGCCCTATAAGCTGGAGATGGTTTCTGCGCTCGAAGACGGGACCATCTCTTTTTATGAGCAGGGCGAATTTACCGACCTGTGCCGCGGTCCCCACGTACCGCACACCGGCTTTGTCAAAAACACCAAGCTGCTGAAAGTTTCCGGGGCTTACTGGCGGGCTGATCCCTCCCGGCCGCAGCTGCAACGAATTTACGGCACGGCCTTTTTCACCAAGAAAGAACTGAAGGACTACCTGCGGTTTCTCGAAGAAGCCAAAAAACGCAATCATCGAAAAATCGGCCAGGCCCTGGATCTTTTCAGTTTTCACGAAGAGGCCCCCGGCATGCCGTTTTACCACCCCAAGGGGATGGAAATCTGGAACAGTCTGCTGGCATACTGGCGTCTGGAGCACCGGGAGGCCGGGTACGTGGAAACCAAAACGCCCATGATGCTCAACCGCTCCCTGTGGGAACGCTCCGGTCACTGGGAGAATTATCGCGAAAACATGTACACGGCGACCATCGACGAGGTCGAATATGCCATCAAACCCATGAACTGCCCGGGCGCAATGCTGATTTACAACCACAAACCCCATTCTTACCGCGACCTGCCGCTACGGGTGGCCGAAATCGGGCTGGTCCACCGGCATGAATTAAGCGGCGTGCTGTCGGGGCTTTTCCGGGTGCGGGCCTTTCACCAGGACGATGCCCATCTTTATATGACACCCCAGCATATCGAAGCTGAAATACTGGGCATCCTTCATCTGGCCCAACGAATGTACAGCACCTTTGGCCTTGGTTTTCAGCTGGAGTTGTCCACACGGCCGGAAAAATCCATCGGTTCCGATCAACAGTGGGAAACGGCCACCAGCGGACTGGCCTCGGCCCTGGACGCTTACGGCCAGGAATACAAACTTAACGAAGGCGACGGCGCCTTTTACGGGCCCAAAATCGATCTTCACATCAAAGACGCCCTGGGGCGCACCTGGCAATGCGGCACCATCCAGCTGGACATGGCGCTGCCCGAGCGGTTCAACCTGTACTACATTGACCGGGATAATGAACGGCACCGCCCGATCATGATCCACCGCACTGTTTTCGGGTCTATTGAACGTTTTTTGGGCATTTTGATCGAACATTTTGCCGGCAAGTTTCCCCTGTGGATAGCACCGGTGCAGGCGATTATCTTACCGCTCAACGATGACCTGGTACCCTATTGCAACGAAGTGCACGCCGTTCTGAAAAATGCCGGCCTGCGCGTGGAGGTGGACAGCCGGTCGGAAAGCCTGAACAAAAAAGTGCGTGAGGCGCAACTGCAGTATATCCCGCTGATTTTGACCATCGGCGACAAAGAAAAACAGGCAGGAACCCTTGCGGTGAGAACCCTGGACGGCACGGTAAAATTTGGCGTGACCCATGAAACCTTCCTGGATACGGTGCTGCCGCACATTCACAACCGCGGGCTTTCCCTGGAAATTTTTTAAGGAATGAATCTCCCCGCGGCAAGCCGCGGGGAGATTCATTTTAAGTTTATCAGTTGACTGAGCGGCAGATATCAGCAAACCGCATCATCCAAATAACCCAATCAACTTACTCAACCTAATCAATCAACTAATATCAACTGCAACGGGGCCCTCGATTTTTGGCCTTCAAGTCAAGATATGCACCATAGACTAAAAAATTTTACCTGCTACTGGTTGCCGGTGATTCTGTATTGCCTGCTGATTTATTTTCAATCCGCCAACCCGTCCCCGAAACAGATACCGCAATGGCCGTTGATCGACAAGCTGCTGCACTTTGCGGCCTATGGCGTCATGGCGATTCTTTTTTACCGGGCATACCGGACATTGCCCATCGCAAACACCCCCCGCGTGCTGATGCTGCTGAGCATCGTTTCCGCATCTCTTTACGGCATCAGCGATGAAATCCACCAGTCCTTTGTTCCCTTTCGCGACGCCGAATTCATGGACGTCGTAGCCGACGTGCTCGGGTCGGCATGCGGGGCTCTGGTTTGCCGGTGGTGGTACCGGCTCAAACCGGCAGCCCTTCTGCCCGTGGGAGTCGAAAAACAAAAAACTGACGGCTGGAAAGCGGATTGACAAGCGCCGCTATTTCCGGTACAAGAATAAACTCGCAAAAATAGATATTCAAGGAGTGCAAAGAGCGATATGCCTGAGCAGAACATCATCGTGATCAACGGCAATGAGTTTTCCTTCGAGCTGGGCGATACCATTCTTGAAGTCGCCCGGCGCAACAGCATCGACGTCCCCACCCTGTGCCACTTAAAGGGCACCACCCCTACCGGCGCCTGCCGGGTCTGCGTCGTGGAAGTTGAAGGTGCCCGCAGCCTGGTGGCCTCTTGCGCCACCCCGGCGGCTGCCGGCATGGTCGTACGCACCGAGTCTACCAAAGTGATTGCAGCCCGGCGGATGGTCCTTCAGCTGCTGCTCTCATCGGGCAATCACAACTGTGCCGTCAGCGGCTCCGCCGGCCAAAACTGGACCGAGTTCCAGCTCAAGGTCCAGCAGGAAGAACAAAGCGCCGAATTGTGTCCCGTCTGGGGGGACTGCAAACTGCAGGACCTGGCCTTTCGCTACCAGGTAACCGCTGAACGGTTCAGCCCTTCACAAACCCCCTATCCCATGGAAACGGTCAACCCGTTTATCGTGCGTGATTTTTCACGCTGCATCCAATGCGGCCGGTGCGTTCAGGCCTGCAATGAAGTGCAGGTCAACCAGGCCATCCATTACGGCTACCGCGGAACCGCCACCAAGATCATCGCGGCCGGCGACCGCCCTTATATAGAGTCGGATTGCGTTTTCTGCGGCGAATGCGTCCAGGTGTGTCCGGTGGGCGCCCTGGTGGAAAAAGATGCCCGTTACCGGGTACGGCCCTGGGAAACGAAAAAAATCCACACCACCTGCACATACTGCGGGGTTGGCTGCCAGTTGTACCTGCATGTCAAAGATAACGAGGTGGTAAAAGTCAGCGGCGTACCGGATGTGGCCCCCAATTACGGCAGCCTGTGTGTAAAAGGACGGTTTAGTTACAATTTCATCAACTCCCCGGATCGGCTGACCACCCCGCTGATCAAGGAAAACGGCCAATTCCGGGAGGCCTCCTGGGAGGAAGCCCTTGACCTGGTAGCCCGCCGGTTGGGTGAAATCAAGGCCGAATACGGGCCTGACAGCATCGGCGTACTGGCTTCGGCAAGAATTACCAATGAAGAAAATTATATCGCCCAGAAATTCACCCGGGCGGTGCTTCAAACCAACAGCGTGGACCATTGCGCCCGTCTCTGACATTCCTCCACCGTGGCCGGTCTGGCCGCAGCCTTCGGAAGTGGTGCCATGACCAACACCATCGGCTGTATTGAAAAAGCTGATGTCATTTTGATCACCGGATCCAACACCACTGAAAACCACCCCGTGCTGTCCAGCTTTGTCAAACGGGCGGTTACCCGCAAAGGCACGAAACTGATTGTCATCGATCCCCGGCGCATAAAAATCACCCGCTATGCCGATAAATGGCTGCGGCCCAACCTGGGCAGCGACGTGGCCTGGATCAACGGTATGATGCACGTCATCATCAAGGAAGAGCTGTACGCCAGACAGTATGTTGAAAGCCGCACCGTGGGTTTCGACGAAGTCAAAGCTGTCGTTGAAAAATATACTCCCGACTACGTGGAAGCCATTACCGGCATTGCCGCCCAGGATATCATTGACGGTGCTCGGTTGTATGCCGGCGCTGCGCGCGGCAGCATATTGTATTGCATGGGAATCACCCAGCACACCACCGGCACGGACAATGTCAAATCCCTGGCCAACCTGGCCATGCTCTGCGGCAATCTGGGCATTGAAGGCGGGGGGGTCAACCCACTGCGGGGCCAGAACAACGTCCAGGGGGCCTGCGACATGGGCAGCCTGCCGGATGTCTACACCGGTTACCAGAAAGTGATCGACCCGGCTGCCCGGCAAAAAATGGCCGCTGCCTGGGGAGTTGACGAACTGCCCGACAAACCAGGGCTGAAAGTCACCCAGATGATTCCGGCAGCCTACGAGGGAAAACTCAAGGCCCTTTATATCATCGGTGAAAATCCCCTGGTCTCCGATCCGGACCTGAATCACTGCGAGGCCAGTTTTAAAAAACTGGATTTTCTGGTGGTGCAGGATCTTTTCCTTACAGAAACCTCCCGGACAGCTGACGTGGTGCTGCCTTCGGCCTGCTGGGCGGAAAAAAACGGAACCTTTGCCAATACGGAACGCCGGGTGCAGCGGGTTCGCAAAGCGGTCAATCCACCGGGAGAGGCCAAAAGCGACTGGCAGATCATCTGTGAAATCGCCACCCGCATGGGATATCCCATGACCTACGAAAGCAGCCGGCAGATCATGGAAGAAATCGCCCAGGTCACCCCGTCATACGCCGGCATCACCTATGACCGTATCGAGCATGAGGGGATTCACTGGCCGTGCCCGACACCCGAACATCCCGGAACCCCCATTTTACACCGCGAGCAGTTTAGCAGCGGCAAAGGCGTATTCAATGGTATCGAATACATCCCGCCGGCCGAACACGCCGACGAGGATTATCCTATGTACCTGACCACCGGGCGCCTGCTGTTCCAGTACCACACCGGCACCATGACCATGCGCACCAAGGGTCTGAATGAAATCGCCCCGGAATGCTTTGTTGAAATTGCACCCCAGGATGCACGCAAATATGAAGTCCAGGAGGGCGCTTTTGTTGACATTGCTTCGCGCCGGGGAAGTATCCGGGCCCGGATCAAGGTTTCCCGCAAAGCGGTCGCCGGGACAATATTCATTCCCTTTCATTATGCCCAGGCGGCTGCCAACCGGCTGACCAATGCCGCCCTGGATCCGATATCCGGAATCCCCGAATATAAGGTATGTGCGGTCAAGCTCTCGAAGGCGGCCTGATCTATTTGTCCGTTGCAGGTTGCCGGTTGTCAGTTGAAAAAAAGTGTTCCCGCAACGACTTAACATCCAACGGACCACGGACAACAGACGGCATTATTAAAAAACCCGATCGCTGTGGATCGAGTTTTTTTAATAATTAGTGCCTGAACGGAAAGTCCGCTTTCTGGTAGGTTGGGTTGAGCCCGATCGGTTATGTTGGGTTTCGTACCTCAACCCAACCTACAAAATTCAGCATTCACGAAGTTATGATCTCAAGAGGCGAAACCAACGCTTCATTCGGCAGGGTTTTCGTTCAACCACTAATTATATGAGCTCTGATGATGATCGGTCGTTATTCCTCCTCTTTCGAAAACAGCACATCCACGTCGGCCAGATCCGGCCCCAAGTATTCGCGCTCGTTTTCCCCCAGGATTCCCATGGACAGGCAAATCAGGGTCCAC
>JAOZSC010000145.1:5541-6735 GCA_029939875.1 Desulfobacterales bacterium | reverse complement strand
ACACCCCTGGGCGGGTTTAGCGGCGCGCTGGGGTCTATCGGCGCCACCGACCTGGGAGCGATCGTCATCGAAGAAGCCGTTAAAAGGGCCGGAATTGAAAAAGCCGCCGTCAATGAAGTCATCATGGGCCTGGTGCTGCCCTGCGGCTACGGGCAAAACCCTGCCAAACAGGCAGCAGTCAAGGCCCGGATGCCCTGGGAAGTGGAATGTCTGACGCTAAACAAGGTCTGCGGCTCCGCGCTCAAGTCCGTGATGCTGGCGGCCCAGGCAATTCAACTCGGAGATGCCGAGGTAGTGATTGCCGGCGGCATGGAAAACATGTCCATGGCACCCTATTATCTTGAAAAAGCACGCTTCGGGTACCGGATGGGACCGGGCAGTCTGCAGGATCACATGGTGCATGACGGCCTGTGGGACATCGTCAATGATTTTCACATGGGAATCTCCAACGACCTATGTTCCGAAAAATACGGAATCAGCCGGGAGCAGCAGGACCGCTATGCGGCCGAATCCTATCGCCGGGCGCTGGCGGCCGTCAACTCCGGACGTTTTGACGATGAAATCGTACCGGTGCAGATCCCCCGGCGAAAAGGAGACCCACTGGTTTTCAGCCGCGATGAATGCCCACGGCAAACCGACTATGAAACCCTGGCCAAAATGAGACCCGCTTTTCAAAAAGATGGGGTTGCCACCGCCGGTAACGCCTCAGTCATCAGCGACGGGGCTGCGGCCGTGGTGGTGATGTCCCGGGATAAGGCCAAAGCGCTTGGCTGCACCATTATGGCCACCATCGGGGCCCAGGCATCCGCCGCGCTGGACATGAAATACGTTCTGGTGGCCCCCATCCTGGCCATTCCGAAATGCCTGAAAAAAGAAGGCCTTGCCGGCAGCGATATTGACCTGTACGAGATCAACGAAGCCTTCAGCGGATCAACGGTGGCGGTGCTCAACGAACTCGGACTGGACCGGGAAAATGTCAATGTCAACGGCGGCAGCGTGGCCCTGGGCCATCCCATCGGTGCCAGCGGCTGCCGGGTGCTGGTCACCCTGCTGTATGAAATGATCAAACAGGATAAGAAAACCGGGCTGGCGTCGTTGTGTCTTGGGGGTGGGGAGGCGGTCGCACTGATAGTGAAACGGTGACGACTTCGCAAAAACCTGTACAGGCCACACGCCATGCACTTTGCACTTTGC
>JAOZSC010000145.1:0-5441 GCA_029939875.1 Desulfobacterales bacterium | reverse complement strand
TGCACTTTGCACTTTGCGACAAAACCCAATCAACAAATTCGACCCAATAAGGGTAAAGATCACCACCAACAATCGGGAGGATAAGAAATGCAAATCAAAACATTCGGTGTCATCGGTGCCGGCCAGATGGGCAACGGCATTGCCCAGGTGGTGGCCGCCAGCGGTTTGAACGTCATCATGAATGACATTAAAACGGAATTCGTGGAACGCGGCCTGGCAAGCATCACCAGGATCCTGTCACGTAATGTCGAAAAGGGAAAAATGACAGATGAAGACAAAAATTCGCTTCTGGGCAGAATCAAGACCAGCACCAGCCTGCAGGACATGGCGGCAGCAGACTTTGTCGTAGAAGCCGCCACGGAAAACGAGCCCATCAAGTACCAGATTTTTAAAGACCTTGATGGTATCTGCGAAGCCGGGGTGATTCTGGCGACCAACACCTCATCGATTCCCATTGGCCGGATTGCCGCTCAGACCGGCCGCCCGCAACAGGTCATCGGCATGCATTTTATGAATCCGGTGCCGGTAATGAAACTTGTGGAAATCATTCCGGGCATGGCCACGTCTGATGCAACCTTTAAAACCACCTGGGAGCTGGCGGAAAAGTTCGGCAAAACCCCGGCCAAGGCCAGTGATTATCCGGGGTTTATCGCCAACCGCATTTTGCTGCCAATGATCAATGAAGCCGTCTACTGCCTGTATCACGGGGTCGGCTCCCGCGAAGACATCGATACCGTTATGAAACTGGGCATGAATCATCCCATGGGACCGCTGGCCCTGGCGGATCTCATCGGTCTGGACACCTGCCTGGCCATCATGGAAACTCTCTATGACGGCTTTAAGGATTCAAAATATCGCCCCTGCCCGCTGCTGCGCAAATACGTGGAAGCCGGCTGGCTGGGCCGCAAATCCGGCAAAGGATTTTATGACTATAACTAAAAAAGGTTCAGGGTTACAGGTTCAGAGGTACTGGGTTAATCGCTGCGCGCTTTTTTTGACCGCCACTGATTTCATTGCAGAAACATAAGGAAATCATTAACCTTTAAACCTTGGAACCTTTGAACCCAAAACCCTGCTTTGGAGGAATCATGCCGAGAAAAAAGAAAACCGCACCAGTACCGATAGGCAAAAAAATTAAAGCCGCTCGGACCAAAAAAAAATTTTCGCTGGATCATGTGGCCAATGAAACCGGCTTTTCCACCGCCTATCTGAAAGAAGTCGAAACGGGCAAGGCCATGCCGCCTGTCGGCGCCCTGCTGCAGATTTCCAGGGCGCTGGAAATTGACTCCGGCTCCCTGCTCAAGGGACCCGAATCCCGCCTGGAAAGCCGGGTCAAGGCCCAGACCAAGCGCACGCAAGACTATGCTTACACCACCTTGACTCCCGGTGCGGAAAACAAGCATCTGAAAGCATTTCTGGTCACCGTCGAAGCCCGACAGGATCACAAGGGCGTTGATTATCACCATGAAGGCGAAGAGTTTGTCTACGTTTTACAAGGTAAAATCGAGGTCACGGTGGGAGAACACGTCAACACCCTGGAAAAAGGAGAATCACTGCATTTTAATTCGGGCATCCGGCACAAACTGGCAAGCATCAGTGATGAAACCGCCGAACTGCTGGTGGTCATTTATACGCCATAGCTTTATGGCATACCCGTTCGCAGCTTCAGAGTTCAGGGCTTCCGGGTTTTACATGCACCGGCCCGATAGATCAGAGCGCACGAAACATTGCTTCAGACCGGGCGCGTAAGCTCCCAACCTTTGAATCTTGCCCTAAAAAGCTGTAAATTGCCTGAAGGCTAAAATCAGATAAGGATATTGCAAATGTCTTTTAAACTCACCGAAGAACAGCTTATGATCCAGTCCATGGTCCGGGACCTGGCCCGATCTGAATTCGCCCCCACGGCCATGGAGCGTGACCGAACCAAGGAATTTCCAGCCGAAAATCTTAAAAAACTGGGTGAACTGGGACTCATGGGGATGATGATTCCGCCCGAATGGGGCGGCTCGGGCGCCGACACCGTCAGCTACGTGCTCGCCCTGGCAGAAGTTGCCTATGCCTGTGCCTCCACGGCGGTCGTCATGTCCGTGCACAATTCCATTGTCTGTGAAAGCATTTTACGTCACGGCAGCGAAGAGCAAAAAAACCGGTACCTCAAACCCATGGCCGCCGGAGAAATTCTCGGGGCCTTCGCTTTGACCGAACCCAATGCGGGCTCGGACCCCGCACGCCAGACAACCAAGGCGGTTTTTGACGGTGACAGTTATGTCTTAAACGGCAGCAAGCGGTTTACCACCACCGGCAAAAACGCCGGTCTGGTGATTGTAACGGCTAAAACCGACGAAGCACTGCGTCACAAGGGAATCAGCGCCTTTCTGATTGAGCAGGGGACACCGGGAATGACCGTGGGCCGGCTGGAAGACAAGATGGGTTTGCGTGCTTCGGACACCGCCGATCTTATTTTTGAAGACTGCCGGATTCCAGCGCAAAATATCCTTGGCAACGAAGGCGACGGGTTCCTGATTGCCATGACCGGCCTTGACGGCGGGCGCATCGGCATTGCAGCGCAGTCCGTGGGCGTGGCCCAAGCCGCCTTTGATGCCGCCGTTCAATTTGCCCGGGAAAGGGAGCAATTCGGCCAGGCAATTTCCAAGTTCCAGGGGCTGCGCTGGATGATGGCGGACATGGCAACCGAAATTGAAGCCGCGCGCCTGATGATGCTGTCAGCGGCCGAAATGAAAGACAACGGCGAAAACTTCACCCTGCAGGCCTCGATGGCCAAGCTGTTCGCCTCTGAAATGGTCAACCGCGTCACCGCCCATGCCGTACAGATTCACGGCGGATACGGTTTTACCAGGGAATACCCGGTGGAGCGCTTTTACCGGGACGCGCGGGTTTTCACCATCTACGAGGGGACATCGGAAATTCAGCGGGTGGTCATATCCAATCACATTTTCAAGGATAAACGCAAACCATAGACGGAAGTTGGAAGTCAGAATGCGGAAGTCGGAAAAAAGGAATTAAAACCAATTTTCTATTGTTTTTACTTGAAAATCTTTGCTGCCAGGTCTATATCTTCCGGGCTGAAAACAAACAGGTACTTTTCATCCGAAGCTGAAGCCGACCCGTAAACATAATTGATATTAATGCCTTCCTCACCGAATTGGGTCGCAATTCTGGCCAGCCCGCCGGGTTTATTCTCCAGTTGCAGGGCAATCACCGGCATGATGTCAAAGACATAATCATTTTGGGACAGCAGATCCACCGCCTGGTCCGTATCACTGACAAGCACGCGAATCAGGGCAAATTCAGCCGAGTCTTTACGCATGGAATTATAACTGGCGGCCGATGCGATGCGTTTCAGGGATTTGCCCCGGGCTTTGAACAATTCCTGTACATAGGCCGATGCATCCTGAATGGTAAGCGCATCGATATTGATCCCCACCCCGGCCAGCAGGTCGGCAAATTTGCCCAGCTCTCCCGGTGCATTTTTCATAAAAAGGGAAATTTCTGTTCGCACCATGTTGTTTCTCCCGGTAAAATTATTGCACGATAAAATCGTTTCATGATTTTTCTTGCGGCTCTGCCGTTAGTTAAAAAAAGAAAGCTGCCTTAAGGATAAGATATATACGCGATATGAAAAGGAAAGTCAACTTAATTGGACAGGCGGGTTTCGCCAATGAAAAGAAAAATGGAATCGTGAAGCATATTTAACCGGAATAATCAACCCAGCAAACTCAATCAACTGATATCAACCCTGCTCTTGTGAACCGCCATACAACTCTTTTACCCGGGCGCGATCCGGCGAGCCATCTTCCAGCCGGGGAAACTCGGTGACAAACTCGACATACTGGGGCTTTTTGAATCTTGCGATGCGTGCCCCCACAAATTCAATCAGTTCCGCGGCCTCCAGGCTTGTACCTTCTTTCAACTGGCAGACCGCCTTGATACCCTCTTTCCACTTGGGGTCCGGCACTCCGAACACCACCGTTTTTTCAACATCCGGGTGTTCTAAAATGGCCTTTTCGACCTCGGCCGGGTAAACGTTTTCACCGCCGGGTTTAATCAACTCTTTTTCGGCCTTGCGCCCTTCGTACCACAAAAAACCGTCGGCATCAAAACGGCCCAAATCTCCGGTGTGGTGCCATCCGCCGCGAAAAGTCAGAGCGGTATCTTCGGGAAGCTTCCAGTAACCTTTAAACACTACGGGACCCTTGACAACGATCTCGCCAACCTCTCCGGTCGCCACCGGGTCGTCATTGTCATCCACCAGGCAGACATCCGCCAGCTCAACGGTCTTGCCGGCCGAACCGGGCCTGTCGGAGTAACGGCCCATGGTGGCGATGGCCGACGTTTCGGTCTGCCCGTACATGCAATAAAAAGTGCCGCCCGTTAGTTGCTGATATTGCTCAATGACCGCCGGAGCTTCCAGGCCGGCCACGTGCTGCAGGCTCGCAAGGCTCTTGCCTGATTTTTCGGCAGCCTCCAGAATGGAAGATAGAATCGGTGCAAAATCGAAAATAACCGAAACCTTTTTCTCCTGTATGAGGGCCGCGGCCTGGGCGGCGTCAAATTTGCTCATATTGACATTCAACGCACCGGCGTGAAAAGCGGCGGTGGCCATAAACAGGCCGCCGACGTGAAAAAGCGGTAAAATATTCAGATGAACACCTTTGGCCGAGCCGCTGGACTGCAAAAGAATATGGGTGTTCGCACAGATCAGGTTGGCATGACTTAACAGGGCGCCCCGGGGTCTGCCGGCCACAGCCGCCGTGTGGATAATGACCAGGCCGTCATCGGCGGACACCTCCACCGCTTCAAAAACTCCGTCATTTTCCAGCAACCCGCCAAAATCGGAAAATCCGCCCCCGGGCGATTTCAGGTTGTAGAATTCTTTTACCGACGGCAATCGATCCTTATGGCCTTCAAGCTGCTGCTGGTATTCGGGATCGGAAAACAGCAGTTGCGGCTGGCCGTCATTGAGGTTAAAGAGCATCTCTTCGACGGACAGCCTCCAGTTGACGGGCAGTACGATGGCCCCGACGGCGGCTGCCGCTCCGTAAAGCATAAAATATTCCAGGCAGTTTTTACCGACAACGCCGATACGCGCGCCCTTTGTAATGCCGGCTTGCTGCAGACCCGCCGCCAGTCGATCGACCCGGTCTTTAAATTGTGCAAAGGTTATTGTTCGGCCGTCGTCGACCTCGAACCAGGCATCCTGCTGGCGAAAACACACGGCATTGCGGCGGATCAAATCATAGAACGTAAAATCGTAGAGTCCCATAGGATTCACCCCATCTTATACGCTCGCAGGCGCTTGGAGGCAGCTGTCTATTCCTGCCCTCTTCCGGTGATGGAAGAGGGCAGGCGCCGAAGTGTTGTTGTACGCTTAGAGCTTCGAAAGACAGGCAGTGCGATCAAGGAAAAGTGGCTGAAAAAGG
>JAOZSC010000144.1 GCA_029939875.1 Desulfobacterales bacterium | reverse complement strand
TTCGACGAGTCCCGAAAAAAAGTGGACGCGGTGCTGGTCGCCGAGCCGGAAAATATCGATGCCCTGTTGATGCTGGCCGGCCTGCTGGGCCAGGAAAAAAAACTGTCCGAGGCCGAGGGCATCTTTCGCAGGGTGCTGGACATCGACGGCAACGAAATCCGTGCCTACCTGGGCCTGGCTTATCTTCTGGCCCGCCAGGGGAACCTGGATGAAGCCGAACAGCTTTTAAAAAAAGCGGTGAGCATCGATCCGGCCAACACCAAAACCCGGCTGGCCCTGTTTAATTTTTATATCGGACAGAGAAAATATGAACAGGCCGAAACTGAAATAAAAAAAGCGGCGACGGATCACCCCGACGATACGCAACTGGCCATGCTGATGGGCAATTTTTACTTCCGTTGGGGAAAACGGGACGCAGCTGAGGCTGCTTACCTGAAAGCCGCCGACATTGATCCCAGCAACATAAAGCCTTACATGGTCCTGGCCGGTTTTTACAATACCGTCGGCAACGCCGAAAAGGCCCTGGCCGCCTATCAAAAGGCCCTCAAGCTGGAACCCGATAATGTACGCGTCCAGCATGCTATCGCCTCCTATTACCTTTCCCGGGGAGACCTGGATAATGCGGACAAGCAGGTTCAAGCCATTTTGAAGAGCCGGCCAAATTATTTTCCAGCCCGCCTGCTGAAAGCCGAACTGTTGGCCGGACAACGCAAGTTTACCGAAGCTATCGAAATTCTTGATCAACTCATCGAAGAAGAGCCCAAAGCCGCCCGGGCATACTATTTCAAAGGTTTTTGCCATTTCGGCAAGGGCGAGTTGAACCTTGCCCAACCGGCCCTGACAAAAGCCGTCGAACTTCAGCCCCGCTTCATAAAGGCCCGACTGCTGCTGGCCGAAAGCTATCTTCGCGGTGGTGATTTTGACCTGGCACAAAAACAAAGTGAGGAAATTCTCAAAATCCAGCCGACCAGCTACCGGGCCCGGCTTATTCTGGGCAATTCCTTTTTGTACCGGAAAAAATTCAAACCGGCCGACCATACCTTCCAGGCCATGATCGACATGGCCCCGGAAAACCCCAGCGGTTATTACCGCCTGGGCTTGCTCAAGCAGGTGCAGGGGCAGTACGACCTGGCTTTGAAAAATTTCGACCGGGCGCTGAAAATCAACCCAAAGCTCATGGATGTTTTCGCCAGCGTTGTTCTGATGTATTCGGCCCAAAAAGACTTCGGCCAGGCGCTTGAGCGCTGCGCCCGACAGCTTGAGACCGTAAAGGATTCACCGATGGCCGCGGCCATTGTTTATAACCTGAAAGGCAATCTGTACCTGGCTCAAGGAAAAATGCCGGCGGCCGAAGAATCTTTCCAGACCGCCATCAAAAAGAACCCGGATTTCCTCCAGCCCTATTACTCTCTGGCGCGCATCTACCTGGCTGAGAAAAAGGAAAACCAGGCCATCGAACAGTATGAGGCCGCCCTGGCCACCAACCCGAACCAGGCAGCCCCCCACATGTTTCTGGGCGTAATCTACGACGCCCGCAAAGAATACGACCGCAGTGAGCAGCAGTATCGCGCCGCGCTGGATGTCAACCCCGGTTTTGCCCCGGCCGCCAACAACCTGGCCTTTCTCCTGGCCCAGCAGAACAAAAACCTGGATGAAGCCCTGGACCTGGCCCGCACGGCCAAGGAAAAAGTTCCCAATGATCCCAGTGTCATGGACACTCTCGGCTGGGTGTATTACAAAAAGGGCCTGTATGATTCGGCCATCGGCGAGTTTACCGACAGCCTGACCAAAATCTCGCAAAACCCGGCTGTAAATTATCATCTCGGCATGGCCTATTACAAAAAAGGCGACCCCGCCAAGGCCCGCACCTACCTGCAAAAAGCCCTGGATATCAGCAAAGATTTCCCCGGTGCCGACGAGGCCCAAAAAGTGCTTGCCGACCTATAAAAATAAGGTGCAGGGTTCAGGGTACAAGGTGCAGGGAGGCGCTGCGCGCGAGGTACAGGAGATAAAGAATAAGGAGACGATTTGGGAAAATTTCAGGAATTGAAGGTTTGGCAAAAAGCCAGGGATTTGTCGGTTTATATTTAAAAGGAGGTCGGCTACATCGACGCCACACATTATGGTCACATCGAAAGGGAGTGCAAAGCCCTGTCCGCAATGCTGACGCGTTTGATCCAGGCACGTTCCGAACCTTGAACCTGTTTTTTTAGGCGTGCAGCGCCCCTTGTACCCTGTACCTTGAACCTTGTACCTTTCTTTTATTTATGCGCTATCTGTCCTTTAAAATACTGGTCCTTTGCATCCTGCTGCCGCCGGTGCTCTATGTTGTTTCGCTGAACCTGCTGGAAAGTTACCTGCAGAAACGCTACGCCACTGAAATTGAAAATATTTACACAGGGGATACACGCGCGCTGCTCGACGGCAGTGTGCGCCTCGAAGACGCCGTCAACCGCAACATCGACGGGTTTCTAAAATCCCGCCTGCTGGTTCCCCTGGGGGTAAAAATCAGCGTGATGGTAATCAGCGGGGCGGGCAGAATCGTGTATCCTGCCAGTTTCGTCCGAGCCTCTGCTCTGCCCCCCTCAGACCCCGCCCGGGTTGCCGCCGAAAACTACACCCTGATGGATGCCGGTCTTAAGGTCAGAACCGAGGTGAAAATCGGTTATAACACCGTGATTTCGGGTGTCCTGCTGATATTTTACATTTTCACGGCCGTGCTGCTGCTTTTCGTGCATTATAAAAATGCCGTCGGCCGGATCTATCGCGTGGAACTGGAAAAAAGAAAAGAAATGGACCTGTTGCGGGAACGGGAAAAAGAAAAAGCAGTGCGCCTGCAGACCCTGACCAAAGAGCGCCGGCAGCTCAAAATCGAATTTGATTGCCTGCAGGAAATGCTGACGGCGGAAAAGAGCCGGGCGGCAACCAACGAAAATGAAATGATCGATGAAATTGTCGCCCTGGAAGAACAGCTGGCCCAAAACCTTGACCGGCAGAATGCCCGACAGGGACAAATCCAAGAACTCGAAGAAAAAGTAAAACAATATGAGAAATCCCGGCACAAGGGCGGACGGCAAAAAGTCAAGACCGCCGAGGCCCTGAAAAAACGCTTCGGCACCCTTTATAAGAATTTATCCGTTCATGAGCGGGCCATTTCCGGGTTTGTGGAACTCAACGAAGAATTGAAGATCAAGGCCGAGGAGGTCATCCATCAACTCAACGAGGACTCCTCAAAGGTGACGATCAAACGCAAGGTGTTCAGCCGCAAGGGCCATCAGACAGTGCTGGAAGTGATTTTTGCTTACAGGGGCCGGCTGTATTTTCGCAGGGCAGCGGACAACCGCATCGAGGTGCTGGCCATCGGCACCAAGAACACCCAGGCCAGGGAGTTGGAGTTTCTATCGCGGTTGTAATGCCTGAAGGCAAACAAGATAGAAAGCTGGGAAGCTATGAAGCTGGAAGGCTTAAATAAGAATCTTATCCTTTAAAAAACTTCCTAGCTTCCTGGCTGCGTAGCCAGTTTGGGTCTGCCTGCCCAATGAAATCTCTGTTGCACTTATTTCATCGGGGTGGCTAACAATCTGGCCTGGCTTTTCGCCAGCAGTTCGCTTACTTGCTGATCCAGAACGGGCAGTTCAACGGGCTTTTCCAGCACCACATCCGCCCTGGCCTCGGTGGCCAAGGCTTCGGGATGCTCCCCCCAGCCAGTAATGGCGATCACGGGGATGCCGGGATATTTCTTTTTAATAATTGAAATGACACCTACCCCGCTGATATAGGGCATCACAAGGTCGGTGATGACCAGATCAAAATTCCCCGTTTCGGTTTCGAACAGCTTCAGCCCTTCCATGCCGTCCGGTGCGGTAAATACTTTGTACTTCTGGCTGAAAAAATGATACAGCCCGGCCACGGTCTCTGCACTGTCGTCGATTATCAGCAGACGGTATTCTTTATCCATTTTTCCTTTCTCCACTACGATGGTTTGCATTATGAGACGCTTGTTTCCCCAAAATATTTTCCATCACGAAGACACCCCGGTTAAACAGAAAAAAGGGCTTTACATTTTTTTCGTGTTTTCGTGATCCAGACCCTAATAAAATCGATCCGCCGGCGGCGGGCCTTAACTTTAGGCACAAGGCACTTTCTTACTGCCATAATCATATCCTTTTATCCGCAATAGGGCAAGTCTGCAAATTTCGTTTCTTATTAACTGAAGCCAATTCCGCACCTGTGAAAACTATTACACACCCCTGTGAAATTAAGTACCATTTTTCCAGGGAAAATATTGCAAAATTAGAGAGCCACAGTGACCTGAAAATTTTTCCCGAATTTACAATAAAGCTAACTCCCCAAAAATAATATTAATTTTTATAGGCCGGCCTGGCCTCGCACATTGAGTTTCAACTCGGCATGCATCTTGCTGATTCTACAGACTGAATGAATTGATTGCAGGTTATTTTACAATGGCACCATCGAGAATCGTTATTCTTGAAAAAGACCCCCAACGCAGGGATTACCTCCGCTTTATCCTTTCCGAACGGGGGCACGTTGCGTTCACCTTTGAAAAGGATACGGTCTGCCTGGAAAATCTGTTGCTCTTGCAGCCCGACCTGGTGCTTGCCGGACCGCTGTTGCCGGGAAGAGCCCGGCGTTTTATCCATGCCGTAAAAATGATCAACGGAAACTTGCCGGTGGTTATGCTTTCTGCTGATCCGTCGTTGCAGGATTTTATTAAGTCCAACGGGTTTGGCGGCATGACGGTCACATTCGTCAAATACGAACCGTCCCGAATCCGGACGATTGTCTCCCGGGTGCTTGAAAATCCCCCGGCGAATCGTGGTGCGTCCACCCCCGACGTGCCCCTGATTGTCGGCAACAGCCCCAGGATGGTACGCATCAAGAAAAAAATTTCAGAACTGAGCTGTTTGAAAGAAACGGTTCTTATTCGCGGCGAACCGGGTACCGGAAAAGAACGGGCTGCCCGTGCCATTCACGCAGGCTCCGAGCGCCGCCATCAGCCATTTGTGAAGGTTGATCTCTCACAAATGGGCCCCGGAAAACTGGATGAACTTCTTTTCAAACCGTATTCGTCTGGGGACGGGCGGGCGCGACAGAACCCCAACCGCATTCTGGCGGCCGCCAGCGGGGGCACGGTACTTTTAAAAAGCATCGAGGCAACTCCTATCTCCCGCCAGGGCGCCCTACTGGCTTTTTTTGAGGATTGCCATCGCCCGAATCGCAACCCGGAAACAGCTGAAAACACCCCGGCCGATGTTCGCTTCATCATCTCCGGCAACCACACTCTCGGGCATCTTGTCTCCCGGGGCGGTTTCAGAAAAGACCTTTATTTCCGGTTAAATACCGTCTGCATAGAACTGCCGCCGCTCAGGGATCGCCTGGGCGACATCCCTCTGCTGGCGGATTTTTTCGCGGATAAGTTCCGTCTTGAACTCGGCCGCGGGCCTTGGGAATTTTCCGCTAAAACCCACCAGATATTCGACCACTATTACTGGCCGGGAAACGTCCGGGAGCTGAAACACCTGGTGAGGCATGCGATTGTCAGCGGCAATGAAGAAAGCCTGTACACCAGGCTGTGGGACCACAACCCGACCGGCGGTCCCCGGGGTGCCTCGGAGCCGATTGACGATGTTTGTCAACTGGTCGAACTGGATGGTCTGAAAAAAACCCTTGACGATACGGGCGGCCTGCCACTGAAAGATCTGCGCCGCAAGTACGCAGCCCAAACTGAAAAAAAAATCATTTCCAGAGCCCTTGAGTACACAGGCGGAAACCGCAAAAAGGCCTCAGTGCTCCTGGGCATCAGCTACAAATCGCTGCTGATGAAAATAAAAGCCTACCACCTCGCTTAAACGCGCCCGGGGGGGGGCATCTTTATTTTATTTAAATAATAGAAAAAATAATATATAGTAGTTCATAGCTAATACAGTAATAAAAACAGCGTAACAATTCCAATATCTTATATACGAAATGGAACCCAATAATGCAGCCTGAAAAAGCCGAACCCATTAAAATCGACTACATCCTGCGGCTGGTATCCAAACGCCGCTGGTTTGTCATCATCCCGTTTTGCATCGCCATGGTGGTGGGGCTATACCTGGCCGTAACGCTGCCCAAAATTTACGAGTCCGGCACCCTGATTCTGGTCATGCCCCAGCGGGTACCGGCTGATTATGTGAAGGCCATCGTGTCTTCGGATATTGATGCGCGCATCAGCACCATCTCGCAGCAGATTTTAAGCCGCACGAACCTGCAGAAAGTTATCGCCAAATTTGGCCTGTTTTCCGGCCCGCACTATAATGACATGTTTATGGAAGACAAAATCGCGGATCTTCGCGAACGTATCGACGTGAAGGTGAATAAAACCCGGCGGCGGGCTGATGCCTTTTCGATCACGTTCAGGGGCCCGGATCCGCAGAAGGTAATGAAAGTCACCAACGGCCTGACCAGTTCCTTTATCGAGGAAAACCTCAGGGTGCGCGAAGCCCAGGCCGTGGGCACCAGTGATTTTCTCGAAGACGAACTGCAAACCATGCGCCGGCGGCTGACGGAGGTGGAAACGCGGTTGCGGAAATACCGCCGCAAATTCATGGGCGAACTGCCCGAGCAGTTGGATGCCAATTTAAAAATTCTGGAACGGCTCCAGATGCAGCTAAGCGAACGGGAAAAAAGCCTGCGCGATGCCAGGGCCCGGGTGGTGTCCCTGGAAAGCGAAATCGCATCCAACAAAAAGTTTTTGACCGACAGCAACAGCAGCGTTCAA
>JAOZSC010000143.1 GCA_029939875.1 Desulfobacterales bacterium | reverse complement strand
CCGGGTGGGCAGAACGTCAATAAAGTTTCCTCTGCCGTCCAGCTTCGCTTTGACGCCGCTAAATCTCCTGCCTTAGCCGATGGCGTTCGCCAAAGATTAAGGCAAATCTCTGGCCGCCGTATGACGTCAGACGGGGTATTGATCATAGAGGCACGACGTTACCGATCCCAGGAACGCAATCGCGAAGACGCGATCAACCGGTTGACTGCCCTGCTGCGGCAGGCCGCTGAAAAACCCAGACAACGGCGACGGACCAAACCTTCCCCGGCAGCCAAACAAAAGCGACTGACATCCAAACGCCATCGTGGCGAAATTAAACGCCGAAGACGCAACGTTCGGATCAACGCGGAAGATGCTTGACATTTCTACAGGCAACCCTTTATAGCGATAATAGATCTTTTTGATTGGGTGAAGGGGAGTCCGTATTTTCCCACCGTCACCGCACAGCGGCGTTGAGTTGAATTCGAAGCATGCGGCGCCCGCATGACCATGGATTGCACAGCCTCCACCTGTGTTTGATCCACCCTCCCCTTTAAGGCCAGGATGACACCATCAGTTGCCAGCAGCGGCAGGGCCTGCTGGACAAAGGATTTCAGATCGCTCAAGGCACGGCTGGCGATAAAATCAAAATGCCGGCGATAGGAGGGGTCATCTGCCAGCGCTTCGGCGCGCACGTGCAGCGCTTCAATGCCCTGCAGATTGAGGGTGCGGATGACGTGCTTGAGAAAGCTTATCTTTTTGCGGGAGGCATCGATGAGGGTGACCGTCAGCGATGGACGGACGATTTTAATCGCAATTCCGGGAAAACCGCCGCCGGAGCCAATATCCAGCAGGAAACTCGTGTCCGGCGGGATAAAGGCGACCGGCGCCAGCGAATCCACAAAATGCTTGACGGCGATCTCAAAAGGATCGGTAATAGTGGTCAGATTGGTGATTTGGGTCCAGTGAACAAGCTCTCTGGCATGGACCGCAAACAGGTCGGTATGATGGCTGCTAAGTTCAAGATCAAAGGCCCTAGCCCCCTCCACAATCACATTCGCCCATTCTCTTGATCCGATTTTCATCAGGAAATGAAAAACAATTTGTGGCCCATCCACGAATAGTGAATAATGAAATGCCCTGGTTCGCTATGCCCTATGCGCCGTGCGATACATATTTCCCGCGCGGAATGCACCCCTGAACCCTGTACCTTTTTTTAATTTATACACACGCGCCGGACTTCGGTTATATCAGTAGTCCCCTGAAACACCTTCAGCAGGCCGTCCTGTTTCAGGGTGCTCATACCTTCTTTCAAGGCCTGCTCCAGGATCTGCTCCGTATTGGCCTGCTTTTTTATCATCAATTTAATTTTGTCAGTACCTTCCATTAATTCGTGGATTCCCATCCGTCCGCGATACCCGGTCCCGGAACAGTTTTCACAACCCGCCAGTTTATATTTGACCATATCCGGGTCGTACTCGATGCCGGTACGGCCGAAATATTTAGGGCCATATTCAGAGACCAACATCTCAAAGTCATCCTCGGTCAAAGGCGCCTCTTCACGGCAATTGGTGCACAGTCTGCGTGTCAGCCGCTGGGCCAGTACGCCCAGAAAAGCATCCGAGAAATTAAGCGGATTCAGTCCCATGTCCAGCAAACGGGTAATGGTTTCCGGAGCACTGTTGGTATGCAGGGTGGAGAACACCAGATGCCCCGTCAGCGATGCTTCGATACCGATGGAAGCGGTTTCCTCATCACGCATTTCACCAATCATGATAACATCCGGATCCGCCCGCAAAAACGCACGCATCATGCGGGCAAAATCAAGTCCGATTTTCGGTTTGACTTCCGTCTGCCTTAGCCCGGCCTGGGTGATTTCTATGGGGTCCTCTGCTGTCCAGATCTTGATGCCGGGTGTGTTGATGTGCCCGAGGATGGCATGCAGGGAGGTTGTCTTTCCGGAGCCGGTGGGTCCCACCGCCAGGATGAGGCCATAGGGCTTGGCAATAATATTTTTCATTACCGACAGGTTGCGCTCGGTCAGCCCCATTTCGTCCATCGCCATGGCACCAGCCGAGGCCAAAATCCGCAAAACCACGTCTTCGAATCCACCGGCAGTCGGCAACGTTGCCACCCGCAGCTCAAACGCAGGCACACCTTTACGCCGGAATTTGATCTTGCCGTCCTGGGGTAGTCTTCTTTCGGCGATATCCAGGTTGGACATGATTTTGATCCTTGAAATAATGCCGCGCACCATGGAATTGGGAACTTTCATATACTCCTGGCAGACACCGTCCAGTCGGAAACGGATGGTGGTGGCCTTGGTGATCGGCGACGGTTCGATATGAATATCGGAAGCATTTTTTCGATAGGCGGCAATGATGGCCTGATCCACCAGTTTGACCACCTGGCTAGAGGTCTCATCCGCCTCGTCAAAATCGTGTTCATCATCATCTTCTTCTTCAAAAGTTACATCCGGTATAAGATCAAAATCATTGAGCACATCATCGGATGTCTGGATTTCACTCGTTTGCCGGTTTTTATCAAAGAAATGCCGGATGAACTCCTGAATGTCCTCACGGATAGCCACCGAAAAATTGATCTCCCCGGTTTTCATCAGCGTTTTGATGTTATCGGTCTTGTTCAGATCCCGCGGATCATCCACCAGGACTTCCACAGTATTTTTGTCCCAGCTCAACGGAATCCAGATTTCATTGAGCAAAAATGCCTTCTTGAGATTGGCCAGCAGTTCAGCCGGTATGGGCAGGGAGGGGTCAAAGGCCCTAAACGGACAGCCATAAAACAGTGAAAACGACTTGCCGATAGCATCTTTTTTGATATGCATATACTCGACAAGAACAAATTCAACGCTTTTTCTCATTTTTTTCGACAGGGCGAAAGCTTGCTGCAGTTTGTCGGTGGTAACCATTTTTTCTCTGAGCAGGTAGTCGTATTTTGAGCCCGAAGCAAACGTTGCCGTAATGGAATTCAGTCGCTTTTTTATTTCACCGTCCGAAGGATTCATCTTTAAAGCGGCTTCATAAAGATCATGGGCCTGGTCCCGATGATCCCGTTTTTCCATCTCCTGGCCGAGTAGAAATTTGACCTGGGAACTTTCTTTTTTGGCCAGTTTTTTCTTTTCAACCAGCTTGTCGAATTCTTTTACCGCTTTGTCCGGCGAATTGGCTTTCAGTAGACTTTCGGCCATCGGAGGAATAATTTTTTTCTTTGGATAGTCGAGCGTCAGCATTTTGGCGTACTCTGCAACCGCCTCGGCATACAGCCCCATTTCCTTGAACGCAGACGCACCATCGAAAATTGAGAAAACATCGCCCCGGCCGGAAAACGTTTTTTTAAACACGGAAAGCTCTTTAGCGGAAATCCCGGGTGTCTGGACTTTGTCCAGCTTCTCAATCTCTTTTCGCAACAGATTGATGCGTTTCTGGATTTTATCCTGAACCTGGGTCTCTTGGGGAGAAACAATGGCTAATATGCTCTCGTAGATACTCAATGAATCGCCGTAAAGACCCATGGATCGGCAAACTTCCGCTTCATTAATCCTGGTCTCGATATCGGTTCTCATCGTGACAAATATACCTTTCACAGTCTCCGGCCACCGGTGCCGATTGGTCTTATGCGCCACCGCTGACAACCGACCTGTCAGCGGACGCTGGAGTTATTTTTTAAAAAAGCGCCGGATCCCTTTGGAGGGTTTTGCGGGCTTTAATGCCGGCAACACAATGTCGCAGTTGAGTCGCACCATGGAAATCGGAACAAAAAGTCCCATCAAGACCACCAGATAACCGATATCCGTTCTGCGAATATAAAGCCGGCCCTTTTCAAACACCAGATCTGTTTCCCGGTTGCCGGCCAGCGATTCAATAAACAGGCTCCAGTCCCGGGTTCGAGGATCTTCAGCCGGTTCATGGTTAAATTGCTGGAAAACAAGATCACCGGCAAAAGCAAATATCATAACGCCTTTGACGCCTTGCATGCTCAGTATGTCATTGAACAGTTCTCGCATATCATTTGTCGCCATAAACCTTACACCCAACTTAGACGAGCCGGATAGTACCCGATAACTGAATATACTTTCCTGCACAACATGTGCAGGTTATTCGGACAAAACCTGCAAAATTTTATCCCGTGGACATCTGGGATTTACCGCCAGTACAATGGTTTTTCCCCCTGGCAGTAAGATGTAATCGCTGCTCTCTGCCTTGTCGACATAGCCCTGAACCAGGTTGCCGATGTGAAAAAACTCACCGGCCCGGGCCATGTGTGACACCCGGCTGTCCCATGAATCGTCCTGATAAACATCCTCCAGGCCGCAGGCGGGACCCAGCTCGCATTCGATTTTTTCCTTGACGGTCTTGATAAATGCGCCCGGATCGGATTCAAAAGCCGGCACATTTTCCACTGCTGACTGCGTTCTTGCCAGCGCCACGGGATCCGCTGCTTCAGCAGCGTCTTTTTCATCTTTGCGCCGCGCCGTTTCCAGGATTAGCTGCTGCATTCCGCTATAAATTCTTTTTTTCTGCATGGGACAGCCGTTCTGAATTGAAAGATTGACCTGATCCCATGAAAAAATTTCATAAGCCGCCTCTTCACCCTTCAGGTCATTTACCCGAACATCCAGCAGTTCTCCCCCGTTAAAAAACAAAATGCCCTTTTGTCCCGTGGACTTATCCTCCAGACGGATCGTGCAGGTCTTTTGTTCCATTTCTATCAGCTGAAGAAACATTCCCGAAGACACGTTGTGCAGTGTTCCGCCCTCGGTCTCTTTTCGCAGCATCTCCATTATCTGCCGAGCCAGGTTTTCAATCAGAAATGGTTTGGCAATGTAACCGACGGCACCACTTTCTCTGGCCTGCTGCTCCATTTCAGCCGTGCTGTAACCGGTAATGATAATAACCGGGATGTCCGGATAATATCGCATAATGTGTGCCAGAAGTTCGAAACCGTCCATTCTGGGCATTTTTAGATCGGTGACTACCAGGGAGGTGACATTTTTTCTTAAACTTTCAACAGCTCCAACTCCATTGAGGGCCAGCGATACCGAGAATGAATTCCGATACTTTTCGAATCCTTCCCTCAGGGCCAACAGCATTTCGCGGTCATCATCCACCAGCAGGACATTTTTAATCATGGGCGTTCTCCATCTTTTTGCTCCAGGAGGCCTTGTCGATATCGACAATCTTGACGCCGGCCCCATATTCCATGGCTGAAATGCCGTAATCACTGATGGACGATAAATTGGCCATTGTTAGAGAGTAATATCGAACTTTTTCAGTTCCCGGGCATAAGTTTCGGACCATGCCGGCAGGCCGGCAATAAATTGCATCCGGTTCTCTATCGACGCCTTCGCAGTCGTTCGATGGTGGTGGTGGTGACCTGCTCAATGCTCGGAGCTGGCGGGGTTTGCGGCTGCGATTCCGGTGGCGGTGGTTTTGGCACCACGATACGATGAGAACAAGAGCGGCATTTAAAACTGGCCGCCGTTCCTTTTATTTTGGCCGGATCGATTCGATATTTTTTCCCACACTCCTCACAGAAAACAATCATATGCTCTACTCCTTCCGGGCCAGTTTGTCCACCAGTTCCGCCGCTTGATCACTGGGAAAGTGCAACAGGTCATAGCCGAAATAACGTTTGAGACCCCTCAACGCGGAGCCATCCCTACTTGCTCACGGGTCTACCGTGTAACGTCAACCTCAACGTTGCAACAGTAAGGTCAATCCAGGTTATTGCCCCTGATCCAACAGTTCAATTCGCTTCTTTAATTCTTCGATCTCGGTATGAATGTATGCTTTGATTTCTTCTACTGCTTGCGATAGAGATTCAATGGAAGCACCGCGCTCTTCGGTGATCGGCACTTCTTCCTCGATGGCCTCCGAAGATGGAACAATCGGCTGCCGATCGGCATCAGCTTTCGGTGTCTCTGCCGGCGTTTCCGCCCGGAGGGTTATCGAAGTGTCGGCTTTGGTTTTGCGCCGGGCGGAAGCTTTTCGGGCCGAAATCTGCACCCGTAATTTCTGGTAACTGTTCATCGCGGCCCGCAGCATTTTTTTCCTTTCCCTGTCCGTCATATCCTTGGAAAGCACCACCTTGTCCAGGTGGGCAAAAACCGCGTTAAGGGTCTTGAACGTTTTGGGATGGGCATTGCCCCGATTTGTTTTGATGTAACCGCCGAGAGAATTTAAGATTTGAAGAAAGGTGACGACAATTTTATCGTGCTCGTAGGTTAGCTTCAAATCCTTTATCTGCTGCAAAAATTTTTTCAAAACCTCGTCGGTGATTTCCCAGTCAATGGAGAGCACCAGATTTTTCAGCTCCGCCAGTGGATAACTCTTTGCCGGATCCCGGTCATCGGAGTCGCTCGCAGCGGCATCTTCTTCACCGAAGAGATCGTCCAGGCGGCTTTCAAGCTCGGTGCCGAGGATATCACCATCTGTTGAATCGGTCAATTTGTTGCCTCCTATCTTAAATCTTTTTTAATGGAAACCACGGTCAGCGAAATGATGCGTTTCAATGTGGCAACCACATTTGTCCCCAAAACGGCACTGGCGGCAAAGGATGGGATTTTTAACTGACTATTGAGATCCCTTTCGAGGGTTTTAACCGGTAAAAGGGGAATGCCCTGCTCTCTGAGATCCATTTTGTTGTACTGCAGCACACTTGGAATTCTAAAGATGCTTTTTTTATAGGCGGCAAGATTTTCCTGCAAGTTTTTCAGGGAAAGAATATTTTTCTCCCTTCGAACCGCCATGGCATCAGCGACAAAAACGATGCCGTCCACACCTCGTAAGA
>JAOZSC010000142.1:1101-6859 GCA_029939875.1 Desulfobacterales bacterium | reverse complement strand
GCCGGTCATGGTGGCCAGCGCGGTTTCAATTTCCTGCTGGATGGTCCGCTCTTTTTTTTGCCGCTGCCAGCCATGGTAGCCGGCGCCGTCGTATTCAATAATGATTTTGAAGTTTTTATCCATGTTGTTTATGCAACGTTGCGGTATTATAAAATCAGCGCTATCGACAGTGAGAAAAACGACAGCAGCGTCGAAAGGGCGATGGCCGCCGATGCCAGTTCGGTGTCGCTGTTGAGTTGGGCGGAAAGCACATACAGCGCCGTTGAGGTAGGCAGCGCAAAATAGATCAAACCGACCTTGAATATCGGTTGCGGGACACCGAAGGCTTTTAAAAATAAATACCCGGTGACCGGCAGCATCAACAGTTTGAATACCGAGGCGATCAGGGCCAGTCGGAAATGACTTTTGATTCCCCTCAGCGTCAGGGCGCCGCCGATGGAAATCAGCGCTAGGGGCAGGGCCACGAAGGAGGCCAGCCTCAGGGTGCCGTCCAGAAAAATCGGGAAGCCCTCTGTCAAATTTGCATATACCATGCCGCTAAGACAAGCCAGTATCAGCGGGTTGGTTGCGATCGCCCGGGCGGTTTGAACCAGCCGTTTGACCGGCAGCACCTTTTTTTCGGAAAACCATGTCAGGGTGGCCACCGACAGGACATTGATAATGGGGATGATCAGACCGATTAGAACGGCAAAATACTGGATGCCTTTTTCGTCCAGAGCGTTGACGACAATGGCGACTCCGATATAGGTGTTAAAGCGGTAGCAACTCTGGGAAAAAGACCCGGCCTGGGAATCCGGGACCTTGCCGAGTTTGATAAAAAGGGTGCTCAACACATAGACGGTAAGCACCGTGGCGATGACCGCCGGGTACAAACCGGAGCTGCTGAAAACCGCACTGGAAGCCCCGCCGATCTTCCAAAATAACAGCGCTGGGAAAAAAATAAAATACGTCAGCCGGTCCGAGGTCTTCAGAAAAACATCATTGGTCAGACCGAAGCGTTTCAACAGGCTGCCGGAAACGATCAACGCAAAAACCGGAAAAAGGCTGTTTACAATCATTATGCTCTAAATCCTGTCACAGGGAACATCGGCCAGCTCATTTTCAATTTCATCATTAATCCGGTCACGGTATGCGCTCAGCGTAAACTGGGTGCCGCAGGACCTGCAGCGCAAATATATGTGGCGTCATGTCCTGTTGACGTAAAGCTTCGCCCGGCATTTCAAACAGCGTAAATGCTCGTGGTTCATATCGCAGACCTCTCAGATCATTGGCGTAAAGTGTAAAATTACTGCAAAGCTTGCGGCCTGTCAAACAGCTTGAAATTTTTAACGCTCACCGATCCAATGGCAAGTTTTCCCCAAATGGACAATGACGCTCAACTAAAACGCAAATTGCGCTCATTTGACAAATCAACGTGATTCTGTCAAATCAATTTTATGTCAGGGATGCGTTCACCTGATGTTGCAAAATCATAAAGGAATACGGTGATGGAGACCAGAAAGTGTCCAGGATTTCAGGCGGCCGGTGTGGCTTCGGGCCTGAAAAAAAATGGTGAAAAAGATCTTGGACTGATTTATTGCGAAACCCCGGCGGCTGTGGCTGGGGTTTTTACCCGCAACCTCATCTGCGCCGCTCCGGTGCAACTGGACCGGCAGCGAGTTTCCCGGGGGATTTGCCGGGCGGTGATTGCCAACAGCGGCAATGCCAACTGCTGCACAGGGCAGCGCGGAATGCAGGATGCCGTTCGCATGGCTCGGGCGGCGGCTGCAGGGTTGGGAGTTGATGAAAAAGAGGTGCTGGTGGCGTCCACTGGTGTGATCGGTGAACCGTTGCCCGTGGGAAAAATTGAATCCGCGTCTGCGGATTTGATCAAGAGGCTTTGCCCGGAAGGTATTACCGGGTTTGCCGAAGCGATCATGACCACCGATACGGTGCCGAAAGTCGTCAGCCGCCGGGGACAGATTGAGAATCACGCTTTTACCATAACCGGCACGGCCAAAGGCGCTGGAATGATTCGTCCGGACATGGCCACGATGCTGTGTTTCGTGATGACCGACATCCAGGCTTCTGCCGATGTGCTGCAGGAAATGCTGAAGACGTCCGTTGAGCAGTCTTTTAACCGCATCACGGTGGATGGCGATACCAGTACCAACGATACCGTGCTGTTAATGGCCAGCGGTCTCTCCGGTGCCACGGTGGCTCCCGGTGCCCGGCAAGAGGCCTTTCAGGCCGCACTGGACGATGTGCTGATCACCCTGGCCAAATGGCTGATCAAAGACGGCGAGGGCGCCACGAAACTGATCGAAATTGCCGTCACCGGCGCAACGTCCAGACAAGATGCACGTAAAATCGCCGACACGGTGGCCCATTCCAGCCTTGTAAAGACAGCGCTTTTTGGAGAGGATGCCAACTGGGGAAGAATTCTGGCTGCCGTCGGTCGGGCCGGGGTGCCGGTGGAGCCGGAAAGAATCGATATTCGTTTCGGCCCCGTTTTTATGGTACAAAACGGCATGGGCTGCGGAAAAGCAGCCGAAGCTCGGGCCACTGAGATCCTGCAGCAGCCCGAATTTGACATCACCATTGATCTCAAACAAGGAGATGCCGGCACGTCTGTGTTCACCTGTGATTTTTCCATCGACTACGTGAAGATCAACGCGGACTACCGCACTTGAGTTTGACCTGAATTGAGCGTTTCATTTTATAAGCCCCGTTGGGTTAAACCCGATAAGTCCGTTGTCCGTCGTCCGTTGTCCATTGAATGTTTAATCCACACACCGTGCGATTCACGTCGGTTTTTATGAACCTTATTGCAACGGACAACGATCCAGTTGAGTTCACCTTACTGTTGCAACGTTGAGGTTCACTAACATATGAGCTTATAGATAAAGAAAAAACGACATTTTGGAGGTATTTTTTGGAAGCTACCACCGGTATGCGACTGCAAAAATTCTTATCCGCCGCCGGGGTCTGTTCACGCAGGAAAGGCGAAGAGTTTATTCGCAACGGACGGGTCACCGTCAACGGTGAAGTCATCGTTGAACTCGGCACCCAGGTCGATCCCCAGAAAGACCGGGTGTGCTTTGACGGTCGGCCGGTAACCGATGAACGCAAACCGGTATATATCGCCCTGAACAAACCGGTGGGCTATGTTACCAGTTGCCGGCATCCCGGCGAAAAAATCGTCCTTGACCTGGTGGATATCCCTCGGCGCGTGTACCCGGTGGGAAGACTAGATAAGGATTCTATCGGTCTGTTGTTGTTGACCAGTGACGGTCAACTGCATCAGCGGCTGTCGCACCCCTCCTTTGATCACGAAAAAGAATACGAGGTTACAGTGGCCAGGCCGATTAGCCGGGGCGCGCTTCAAAAAATAGGTGACGGCATGCTGCTGATGGGAACTCGAACCCGTCCGGCCCAGGTGACCCGGATCACCGCCAGGCGGTTCACGGTCATTCTCCAGGAAGGCAGGAACCGGCAGATCCGCCGGATGGTCAGCAAAGTCGGCAACCAGGTGACCCGGCTGCAGCGCAACCGCATTGCCAACATAAAACTGGGAGGCCTGCCCCCGGGCAAGTGGCGTTATTTAAGCCGGGCCGAAGAAAAGGTGCTGTTAGAGATGCTGTAAAATGAATTCGGCGCGTTTTTTGACCGGTAGGACCGGCACTTTCACGGGGAAATAGCCGAGCATGCCATAGCTTTGCTCAATCAGAAAATGGAGCCGGGCCGCTGTTTTTTCGTTTTCCACACGGACCCTGTCTTTTAAAAAAGTCAGCCAATTGGTTTGACGCATGGATTGACCCTGACAACTCACTTATACCGCGCTGGCACCCCCGTCCACGATCACTGTCTGGCCGGTAATAAAATCAGCGGCCGGCGAGCACAGAAACAGCACCGGCAGTGCTACGTCCGCCGGCTCGGCGATTCTTCCCAGGGGAATGGTCTTGACAATTTGTTTGTAAAAATCGTCGTTGGACCAGAAGGGTTCGCTGAATTTGGTTTTGACCATACCGGGGGCCACGGCATTGACCTGGATGTTGAAGGCCGCCAGTTCCTGGGCCAGGACTTTGGTCATCATTTCGATGCCGGCTTTGGCCACACCGTAAATGCCCATAAACGGGGCTGAGCGCCGGGCGGCGATGGAAGAAATGCTCACAATTTTTCCGCTTTTCTGCTCCCGCATGATTTGGCCGGCTTTGCGAGAGCATAGAAAGGTGCCGGTTAAATTACTGTCGATGATTTTGTTCCAGAGTCCGGGGTCGGCATCCACCAGCCCGGTGGCGATGTTCATCCCGACATTGTTGATCAAGGCGTCCATGCGACCATAGGCTTCGATGACGGCCGCAAAAAGCCTGTCGACTTCATCATTTTTAGCAATATGGGCTTGAACGGTTGTCAGACGCTCCGGGGCATTTAACCGGTCGGCTGCCTCGTCCAGGCCTTCCTTTTTTCGACCGCAGATGACGACTTTTGCCTGTTGCTCCAACAGCATCCTGGCGATTTCGAAGCCGATGCCCCTGCTGCCGCCGGTAACCACGAAGACCCGGTTTTCCAGATCAAATGCCAACTTTCCCATGGTGATCTCCTTTCAATTATTCCCAGTCGCTGTGAGTGGTTCAGCATAACCGGAAATATTAGAGTGTTCGGTTCTTCTCCAGTCAGTTGGAGAAAAGGGTTCAGGGGTTCGAGGGGCCAAGGATTCAAGGGTTTTTTTAAAAGACCTTATCAGCGCTTTTAAGTCACTTGACCCCTGGAATCCTTGCCCCCTTGGATCCTCTAAAATTAAGCCTGTTAAACGGGAAATAACCCATCTTTATCCGTAATCAACTGCAACGGGAGATGATTCGAGTATGCAAATTGAAACTGGCGGTGGTGTTACTCGATAAACAGTTTTTGTCCCGGGTATATTGTGCTGCCGGGATAAAGCTGGTTCAGGTATAAAAGGCGTTGCAGTGGCATTTTGTGGCGTTTGGCAATCAGAAAAGGACTGTCACCCGGTTGAACCTCATAGGTGTTCAGACCGTCGACGGACGGTGGTGTGCTTTTTTTGGGAAAAATTTTCAGCACCTGGCCTTTGTGCAGTGTGGTGGAGGTCAAATTGTTGAGCTGCTGAATTTTGCTGGTTGTCGTACCGTATTGCTTGGCGATGATATACAGTGAATCCCCCTTGCGGACAATGTGGGAGGCCGGCCGGCTACTATGTTTTGATTTTTGGGGAACGCTCGGAGCGCTGTAAATATAGCCGCGCTGAGGAATTTTTAAGAGTTTTCCAGCGACAATAAAATTGGAGCGGCGCAAATTATTGGCCCGCATGATTCGCTTAACACTGGTGCGGTACCTGCGGGCGATAACGGAAAGCGTCTGACCGTTTCGAACGCGATGGTAGACGAATGCTCTCTGGGGCGGATGCGAAACCGGAATCTGGTCTATTTTGGCGACCAGCAATTCGCCGGTTCCCGGCGGGATTTTAAGCCGGTAATTGTCGGCGGGCAGAATGCGGTAACGAAGTTCCGGATTTAATTCTTCCAGTTTTTTGCCATCGACCCCGATAGCCTTGGCCACTTTGCGCAGGTGAACCTGACGGTTTACTGTAACCGATTCGTATTCCAACGGAGGATCCACGCTGATCTCTTCCAGCCCGTATTTTTCGAGGTTGTTGACGATGTGAACGGTGGCCAGAAATCTCGGGACGTAACGTGCGGTTTCCCGCGGCAGCCGTCCATAAAGATCCCAAAAGTTGTCAAGGTAGTTGACATTCTGA
>JAOZSC010000142.1:0-1091 GCA_029939875.1 Desulfobacterales bacterium | reverse complement strand
TATGACCTTCAGCACTCTCCCTTCACCGCAGTTATAAGCCGCTAAAACCGTTGACCAGTCGCCGAAAATTTTATGCAGTTCCTTAAGATACTCGATGGCGGCTTGGGTTGATTTTTCCGGGTCCATGCGTTCATCAATGAATTTGTCCCGATTGAGGCTGAATTTATAACCGGTGGACGGGATAAACTGCCACAGACCCAGCGCCCGGGAGCGTGAAAGGGCCTTTACCTTGTACCCGCTTTCAATCAGCGGCAGCCAGGACAATTCGGCGGGCAGCCCGGCTTTTTCCAGGGCGCTGACGATCCGGGCGCGATAGCGGCCCGAACGGCGGTAGGAGGTGATGAAAAACTGCCTTTCAGAGCCGGTGGTAAACCGTTTGATTTCCGCCTGGACATGCCGGTTGATGACGACAGGAATGGCATTGTGGGTGCCGTTGATCACAATGTTGCGCGAAGCATAAATTTCCAGAATGCGTTTCGAAATCGTAAAGCGCAAGTCTTCTTTTTGCTGAATAAGTTTGGGCTGGTCGTAGGTGTCGACACTCAGAATTAGTGCATAGGCCCGATCCAGAGCCTCCAGGGCGTTTTCCAGTTCGCCTTTTTGCCAGAAATCCTGTGAAACCTGGCACAGCTCAAGGGCTTCATCCAGGTCGGTCTGAATTTTTTGCACGCGAAAGGGATCGTTTTCCATTCCGATGGAGGTTTTTTCGGAATTTTCCGTATTCTGTCCCGCGGTGGCGATGTCATTTTCATTGATGTTTTCCCTGTCCGAGGAGGTGGCAGCCATGTTCTTTGCCGGTACTGCCGATGGGTCAATATCGGTGCCATCGGCATTTTCAACGGGAGGGCCGCTATAAGAAAGCTGTTCAGAAGATTGGTTACGGGTTGACAGGGCAGAGACACCGTTAGGCGAATCGGCGATATCGGTTTTAGACAGTGTGCAGCCACTGAACAAAAATGCCAGCAGCACGGGATACAAAAAGTCGCGTAGCTTCATCGGTTCAATTCCTCAGGGGCTCTAGAATCATCGTTGCGGCATCGACAATCAGGGTTCATGGCGGTTTATTTTCTTCCCATTTCTGACTTAATCAA
>JAOZSC010000141.1:4540-6864 GCA_029939875.1 Desulfobacterales bacterium | reverse complement strand
GCCCCGGATGATATGCCGCACAGGATTCCGTCCAGTTTGGCCGCCAGGCGGGCGGTTTCAAAGGCATCCGCATCGGCTACCGTGACGACATCATCGATGATGGACGGGTCCAGGACTTCGGGTATAAAACCGGCGCCGATGCCCTGAATTTTCTGAGGGCCCTTTTCGCCGCCGGACAGAACTGCTGAACCGGCAGGTTCCACGGCGATGGCCTTAAACGATGGCTTGCGGGGTTTGATGACCTGGGCCACGCCGGTGATGGTGCCCCCGGTGCCCACACCGGAGATCAGGATGTCAACCTGCCCCTCGGTGTCGTGCCAGATTTCCTCGGCCGTGGTTTGCCGGTGGGCCCTGGGATTGGCGGGATTGGCAAACTGGTTGGGCATATACGTGTTTTTCTCGGAAGCGACGATTTCACCGGCCTTGTCAATGGCGCCTTTCATCCCGCCGGCACCAGGTGTCAGCACCAGCTCGGCGCCCAGATGCTTGAGCAGCTTGCGTCTTTCTTCGCTCATGGTGTCCGGCATGGTCAGGCACAGACGGTAATTCTTAGCGGCGCAAATAAATGCCAGGGCGATGCCCGTGTTGCCGCTGGTTGGCTCCACGATCAGGGTGCTGGTATCGATTTTGCCTTCAACTTCTGCGGCCTCGAGCATGGCGGCGGCAATGCGGTCTTTGACACTGCCAAGGGGATTGAAAAATTCGAGTTTGGCAAACAACTGCGCATCGATGCCTTCTGCTATGCGGTTTAAACGCACCAGTGGCGTTGCCCCGATGGTATTGCTGATAATGGAATGAAATTTCATATTGAGTCTCCTTTGCGTTTTCTATCAGACAGCAAACAGCCTGGGCATAATGGCAGGTCGGCCGATGACGGCGGCAAGCAGGATGCCTATGTCACTGCGTCCAGGGTGTGCCGGGCGGACGCAGCTTTTTTGGATTTGTAAATCAGGCGCGGCGTTTCCATAATGACCGTTGTGTCCGGCGGCACCGACTCCGTCAACCAAACATTGCCCCCGATTACCGCCCGGGTTCCGATGACCGTGTCCCCACCCAAAATGGTGGCCCCGGAATAGATAATCACGTCGTCTTTAATGGTCGGATGCCGCTTTTTGCCCCGAAATTTTTCGGCCGAATTTTTGGGCAGCGAAAGCGCACCCACGGTTACCCCCTGGTAGATGCGAACATTTTTACCGATCTCGGTGGTTTCGCCAATGACTACGCCGGTACCGTGGTCGATGACAAAGCTTTTGCCAATGTGGGCGCCGGGGTGGATGTCGATGCCCGTGACACTGTGGGCATGCTCGGTCATGATGCGGGGCAGCAACGGCACGCCATCGGAAAACAGTTCATGGGCGACCCGGTAAACGGCAATAGCGTAAATGCCGGGATAACTGAAAATAATCTCATCATAGCTTTTGGCCGCGGGATCGCCCTCAAAGCAGGCCTGCACGTCGGTGGCCAGGATTTTGCGGATGGCCGGTATAGCCTGCAGCAGTTTGAGTGCCAGGCGGTAGCCGCGCTCCTCGCATTCACTGCAGGGCTGGTGGTAGCGAAAACAGTCATGCCGGATGCTGTGGCTGATCTGTTCAGACAGCATGTCGAAAAGGGTGGTGGTTGACTGGCCCATGCTGTATTTGAGATTTACCGGATCGAGTTTGCCCCGGGTGAAGTAACCGGGAAACAAAATTTCCCGCAGCCGATCAATAATTTCGATGACACTCTGCCGGGAAGGTATGGGCTCATAGTCGACATGGGTGTAACATTCCCTGTCATTGCAGCTGTCAATGATCTTTTCGGCAATTTGAGGCAGCTGGCTCCTAAAGTGCGCCAGATGATGGGCCTCCACCTTGCAGGCATCTGCTTTTTTGAGGTCCTCTTCCATTTTGACAGGGTCTCCTTGTGAAGCGATAGGTTAAAATTTAAAATTAAGGCACAACGGGTCGTTTGTCAAAATGTGATTTTTTTTGTACAAAACAGGGCTATCGAAGGATCGGCAATCGGGGTTTCTCGCAGAGGGTCAGCTCTGCAATGATGCGGGCAGCACCACGCGATATTTGCGCAGAAAATCTACGGGCAGATAGGACTGCTTGGCCTTGCGAAGGCCGGTGTCGTCTAAATCCTGCTCCCGATTGACAAGGGAGAAATGCGTGGCCAAGTGGGCGAGAAACATCTGATTAATGGCCTGATAGATTCCCTTGAAGCGGGTGTCGCCTTTTTCAAAATGAATGACCACCATCTTGTCGGTCAACGCCTCGGCGACCGTGTACGCTGCCATGGCGCCGTCTACAAGAATAGCGCTGCCCAGGATGGCGTTGAACTGC
>JAOZSC010000141.1:0-4440 GCA_029939875.1 Desulfobacterales bacterium | reverse complement strand
ATGCTCAGCTCAACGCCGTCAAAAAGTTTTTTGCCGCCGGTGGCGCCCACCGAAATGAAAAGCCCGCGTCGCTGCACCGCTGCTTGTCCCTTGGGGGTTTTATTGATCCAGTATTTTTTCACCCATAACGATTGGAAGCGGTCCATGAAAATTTTGGTGTGGGCGCTGACGGTATAAAAAAAAATCGGTGAGGCCAGCATCAATCCCCTGGCGGCCAGGATCTGATCGCGCAGCATTTGAAAATCGTCTTTGATGGCGCATTCCCCATTTTTTTTGCACCCGTAAATTTCCAGGCAGGGAGACAGTTTCAGATCGCGTAGTACAAACTCGTCCACCTGGGCACCGCCTTGCCGGGCACCTTCGACAGCTTTTTTCAAAAGCATTGCCGTATTGCCATTGCGGCGCGGGCTGCCGTAAATCGCGACGATGTTAATTTTTTCCATCTGCTGCCTTTCAAACCCGGCGAAAACCTGTTTGTCGCCTTTTGAGGGGAGATCCCCCCTGACGGACTTCAAATTTCAATTACCAGACCAATGGGGCAGTGATCAGAGCCGAAAATATCATTGTCGATGAAAGCCTCTTTCACTCCGCCTTTTTCGATAACATCGCGGGAGACAAAAAAGTAATCGATACGCCATCCGACATTGCGCTGCCGGGCCTTGAACCGATAGGTCCACCAGGAATACTTTACGGTGCTCGGGTGAAAGTGGCGAAAGGTGTCCACGTAGCCGTTGTCGGTGATGCGATCAAGCCAGTCGCGTTCAATTCGCAAAAATCCGGAGGTCTTTTCATTGGGCTTGGGATTTTTCAGGTCGATGGCATTATGAGCCGTATTGTAATCGCCGGTGATAATGAGACTGCGTCCCTGCTTTTTGTATTCGTCCGTATAAGCAAACAGGGCTTCGTAAAAATCCAGTTTGTACTGGAGCCGTTCGGGGCTCATCTGGCCGTTGGGAAAATAGATGTTGAAAAAAATGAAGTCATCAAAATCCAGCTCCAGGATGCGGCCTTCATCGTCAAAACGGGGGATCCCGATTCCGTACTTTACACTTCGGGGCTTGAGGCGTGTGTAAGTGCCGACGCCGCTGTACCCTTTTTTGACCGTTGCGTGGGACCAGTAGGATGTATAACCGTCGATGGCAGTCATTTCATCGGTGAGCTGGGCCTGCTGGAGCTTGGTTTCCTGTACGGCAACAATGTCGGCTTCCATTCGGTTGAAAGACTGCCGGAAATCCTTTTTGACAGCGGCGCGCAATCCGTTGACATTCCAGGAGATCAATCGGATTTTTTTCTTTTTTTGGGCCATGTTAAACCTGCTCTAACTATTGAGCATGCTGCGTAGACGTCCGGAGGCGGCCCCCACATCCTGCCCGCTGAGTGCCGCCTGGATCGAGCGCAAGCATTCGCGCACAATGGCGGTTTTGGGACGCGACGATTCCAACTGGGCGTCCAGGGTTTTTAAATCCGCCATCAGCTCGGAAAGGTCGTCAAAATTCAATCCAAGGGTGCCGGCGCGTTTTTTCAGCTCTCCGGCAAGCTGCTGCACCGATCGGCGGCCAGCCCCATCTATCACCGGACCGTTGCCAAGAGTTGCCGCAGTGCCGTTGTCCGAGTTTGCGAAGCCGGTCAGGGATTGAACCATCCGGGCACCCTCCGCGCTGATGGCGATCCCGCCGGAAAGGGTGCGAATCTCCACCAGCTCAAAGCCGATGAGCGCCTCGGCTACCTGGCGAGCGGCGGTGCGCTCCATCCCAAAAAACTCACCGATTTCATACATGGATCCCTGAACCGCGGGATCCCCCCCGGTCTGTTCATACAAGCAGATCAGAAATTTTTGTCCAGTTTCATCAATTTCAGCCATGTCGTTCACACCAACGTCTTTCTTTGTATATCAACCATGCATTGATTTGACAGGTTTTGACTTATCTTCCGGCCGGGCTAGGACTCAGCAGGTCGCAATGGCCCCAAGCGCCTCCCTGATATTTGGATATCGAAAGACAAACCCGTATCCCAATCTTCATGGATCATCTCCAGCAATCAGGCTGACACCACCATCGTATGCAGCACAACGTATTTTGTCAACACCCGCACCGGTGGACAAAGGCGTACGCAGCTTTTTGGGCGCCAGTGAAACTGGCCGGCCCCTGCGGAACGGTTTGTTTTGTAACCTTTTTGACATTTTGGCTCTTAAAATGATAAATGTACGATAATCTGGTCAACCGTTGCAAAAAAACCGTTTCTAATTGTGTTTGTACCCTCAGGAGGTGTCATGAAACTCAAAGTTTGGAATCCATATTTGGCGGGAGCCCTGACCGGTGTGTTGCTGGTTTTATCCGTACTGGTGGCAGGCAAATTTCTGGGGGCTTCAACGACTTTTGCCCGCGGTGCTTCGGTCATTGAAAAAGCAGCGGGCATCGATCCGGCCCAGTTTGACTATTTTACCACCAAAAAAGGAAAATACGGTCCCGGGTCTTTGCCCAACTGGCAGTTGATGGTTGTCCTGGGAATCATCCTCGGTGCCTTTGTTTCAGCCAAGCTGTCCGGTGATTTTAAAGTTCAAGCAGTACCGGATATGTGGCGGCAAAGGTTTGGGGGCAATCCGTTAAAAAGGGCTGTTGTTGCCTTTATCGGTGGTGTGATTCTGTTGTTTGGCGCCAGGCTTGCGGGCGGTTGCCCCAGCGGACACGGTTTAAGCGGTATGGCCCAGCTGGCGGTTAGTGGATTTATCGCGATGGCCTTTTTTTTTATTGGCGGGGGAATTATCGCGAATCTTATGTACCGGGGAAAGGAAAAATAGAAAATGGGCTTAATTTACGGAATGGCAACCGGTATTATTTTTGGGTTTTTGCTGCAAAAAGGCCAGGTCCTGCGATATGACAAACAGGTCGGGGCATTGAGACTGCTGGACATGACCATTGTAAAATTCATGCTCAGCGCGATCATTGTCGGCGCTGTTGGAATCTATATTTTCAAAGATCTGGGTCTGATAAAATTGCACCTGAAAGGCACTTCCATCGGCGCGCAGATCATAGGCGGCAGTCTTTTCGGCATCGGCTGGGGGCTTTTGGGATACTGCCCGGGCACGGCCGGCGGCGCCCTGGGTGAAGGCCGCATCGACGGTCTCTGGGGTATACTCGGGATGCTGGGCGGCGGTGCACTTTATGCGGCCGTTTATCCCTTTATGAAAGCCAATATCATCAGTATCGGCAATCTGGGTAAGATCAGCGTTCCGGCACTTTTTGGTGTGAATCACTGGATCGTGATTGTCGTGTTTGCGATCTTGACCCTGCTGATGTTTGGCTATTTTGAAAAGAAAAATTTATAAACTGATGGCGCGCAATATTGTAAGCGGTCGGGCTGCCCCTTGAGCCCATCTGAATAATTGAAAACAAGATTAAAATTTCTGTTTTTTGAGCCTTTTTTTGGCGGGTCACATCGTGAATTCGCCGAGGGTATGATTGCGCATTCAAGGCACGACATCGATCTTTTGACGCTTCCCGCTCGATTCTGGAAGTGGCGCATGCGCGGCGCAGCGCTTTATTTTATAAAAAAAGCCCCATCCCTCGAAAACTACAACGGCTTGATTACGACTGACCTGATGAGTCTGTCTGATTTCAGGGCGCTGTCAAACGGCGATTGCCCCCCGGCGCTGGTGTATTTTCACGAGAGTCAGCTTACCTACCCTCTGGCCCCCGGCGAGCATGTCGACTATCAATTCGGCTTTACAGATATAACCACCGCTCTTGCAGCGGACAGGATTCTTTTCAATTCCCGGACCCACCACCATGCATTTTTCGCTGGCCTTCCAGAGTTTTTAAAGATGATGCCTGAATACCGACCCAAATGGGTGGTGGAAGAAATTCGCGCTAAAGCCAGTATTCTATATCCGGGATGCCGGTTTTCTATAGCGGATTTATCCATCCAACAGTTAGCCCCGGAGGCTGTCCCCCTGATTATATGGAATCACCGCTGGGAGTTTGACAAAAACCCGGATGCTTTTTTTGATGCGCTGGATGCGGTGCTGGCAGGCGGGGCCGAATTTCGTCTGGCACTGCTGGGTGAGAATTTTCAGACAGTGCCCAAGGCTTTTATTCGGGCCCGCAGTCGTTACGGCCGTCGAATCTTACAATACGGGTACGTTGAATCAAGGGAAGAATATATTAAATGGCTGCAGCGCGGTTCCATCGTTATCAGCACTGCCGCGCAGGAGAACTTCGGAATTTCAGTGGTTGAGGCGATCCGCTGTGGTTGTATGCCCCTTTTGCCGGCCAGGCTTTCCTATCCTGAGATTATACCGAATGATTTGCATTCCCGGGTATTGTACCGCGATAAAAATGATCTAATCCGGAAACTGTCCCGGTTAATCAAGGATTACCCGGATTTTAAGGATATTCGCATTCGGCTTTCCACGGCTATGGGTCGATTTGCCTGGGAGAATCT
>JAOZSC010000140.1 GCA_029939875.1 Desulfobacterales bacterium | reverse complement strand
AAGATGTTTTTTTCTCCAGGTAAATAGCCAAGCTGTTGATCGAATCCAGATTTTCCGGGACCAGTTCCTCATCGTCAACGGTAATAGGAAATTCATTTTCCAAAAATGCAACCAGTTCCAGAATGCCGGTGGAATCGATGATTCCCTCCCGTAAAAAGGAGGTGTCATCTGCCAATCCATTTGCATCACCAAATAGAAAATTTTCAACGATAAAGTTCCTGATTTTTGTTTTATGTTCAGTCAAACTAGTCTCCTTCATTTATATTGTTCGGGCCTAGCCTTCTTAGATGCTTTCTAATCAATTTTTTCCATCATCAAACGAGCATGTCGTCGCCGATGGCTTCATAATTGAATATCGGTAGAGTAGAGCATAGAGCATCGCTTTAATAATTAATTTGCGGCAGCTTTTCAATCAGCAACGGCGGCAGGTGCAGGTAGCGGGTGGTTGACCGCTTGGTGTCGATATCATTGTAAACGCGCTGAACCTGCTTCGGGGTCAAATCAAGGGCTGTGGCAACTGTTTGCGGGGACACGGCGTTGTTTTTCCCATACAGGCAAAGATCCATCCGGTCGTAAGGAAGCGAAAAATAAAATTCATCCTGTCCCTGGGGCATTGAGTACGTGTCGGAGGTTGGCGGCCGCTTGCGGATTTTTTCGGGAACTTCGAGGTACTCCGCTATCTGATAAACCTGTGTTTTGTAAAGATGCGCAATGGGCTTTATATCGGCCGCACCATCACCGAGTTTGACAAAAAAGCCCTGGTCGTATTCCAGCCGGTTGGGAGTGCCGGCAACTGCATAGTTTAGTCGATCGGCATGATAATATTCCAGCATTTTGCGCGTACGCTGTTTGAAATTGGTGGCCGCCACAATTTCCAGGTAGGCTTTCAGAGGCAGTCGTTTTTTAATGATTTCTCCGTCCGGGCTCTGGGCCACGATCGAAAACACATTGAACCCCTTGTTTTCAATCACATTCGGAATGACTAGCTTGGATTTCCAATCCCGGTTAAATTCGGGTATCACTCGCTGTATGGCACGGTCGTAGCGTTTGTAAAATCCGACGGCCTTCAGTATATCCGAGATGTCTTCGTGATTTTTTTTTACTCCGAAATGATCAGCCACTTGGCTGCTGAGAGACAGCGTGTTGTCGGCCGAATGCCGTTCGGGCATCAGCAGAGCCAGTACCCGTTCAGTTCCGATGGCCTTGACCGCCAGGGCGGTGGTAACGCTGCTGTCGATACCGCCGGAAAGGGCTACGACAAGGCCCCGGCGTTTGAGTTGTCTTGACAGTAATTCGCGGATCCGGCTGCAAATTTTGTCAACCTCCTTTTCCGGGTTCAGCCTCAGGACCTCTTTTGAAAACAGTTTTTTTTTCATGATAAATGAATGAATTTTATTGTATAATTAGAACATAGATTTTACTGATAAGCACAGATTAATTCGGATAATCTCTCTCTTTTATCCTTCAATCTTTACATTTTTCGGCACATGCACCGGATATGACGGAAAATTTCGGATAAAATGATGGTCCACTAACTGCGTGGATAAAATCCCCACCAGCGCCATGTTTTCCCGCTCGCTGAGTAACCGCCCATCCCGCCGCCGGCATTTGGCGACCAGGCGCGAGACTTTCCGGGTGTCAAAATAACCGCTCTTTTCAAGAGCGCGTGCGGATAGCAGCTGCTCCACGTAGTCCAGCCTTTTTGCTCCCAGAAAGCACCTACTGATAGGCGCGCGGTAGGGCTGTTTGGGCCGGTCAGCGATTTCCCGGGGAATAGCGTTGCGCGCGGCCCGTTTTAAGATGAATTTTTCTTCGAGTCCGTTGAGCTTGAAACGCACAGGCAGACGAGCCGCAAATTCGATTACGCGATGGTCCAGAAACGGATAACGACCCTCGACGGAATGGGCCATGGTCATGCGATCCCCCTGGGAGGATAAAAGGTAGTTGGAAAGAAAAATTCCCATTTCCGTATACTGCGCGCGGCACAGGGACGGCCACGAGGCAAACTCCGGTGGCAGGCATTGCAGGTAGCGTTCAACAAAATCATTCACCCTGCCCGCGGTCTGTTGAATATCATCGGATAGAAATGACTTAAGTTGGGCTGTATTCTGCCATCGCACCATGTGAGAATAGATCGGGGAGTCGATATTGTTGAGATTTTTTCTGAAAAAGTTTTCGATATAAGTTTTCGATCTTCCATTGTTCTGTGAAAAGATATAGGGATAAAGTCGTTCCAGCAATCGGGGTCTGAGCCTGGAATCCGGCTTCCGCGCCCAGAAACGCCGGACTTTATCTTCCTTGAAGATATTGTAGCCAGCGAATATCTCATCGGAGCCTTCGCCTGTCAGCACGACCTTGAAATTATGCTCGCGTACCAGTGCGGAAAGCCTGTAAAGCGGTGCCGGCGCTGTTCGCAGGATGGGCACCTCAGAATGCCAGATGACTTCCGGAAACGCTTCGCCGATATTTTTTTCCGTGCACAGGATGCTGCGATGGTGGGTGTTGAGGTTTTCAACCGCTTTTTGCTGATACGGCGTTTCATCAAACCGCTGATCGGAAAATGTCACTGAAAAACTGCACAGCCGATTGTTAAAATTATTTTTTACGATGGAAGTCGTGTACGAGCTGTCAAGGCCGCCGCTCAGGTAGGTGCCGACCGGGACATCCGCCCTCAGTCTTATACGGGTTGCATCATAGAGCAAAGACGTTAATTCTTCGGTCCAGTCCGTCAGTGACCGTTCCCATGGATCGGATGCGAAAAATGATGGTTGCCAGTAGCTTTGAATCTTAAGGCAATTTCTGTTTAATACTCCGAAGCAGCCGGGCGGTATTTGGACAATCCCCTCAAATGCTGTCTTATTTCCCAGCGGCGCCCAGCAGGTGAAAATATCGGAAAGAGTATGAACATCGATTTTACGCGGAACCAGCGGATCGGCAAACAATGCTTTTATTTCAGATCCAAACACGATCCGGCCATGCTTGAAATGATAAAAAAGCGGGCGAATGCCCACACGATCACGTCCTAAAAAAAGCGTCTGCTGATTTTTATCCCATAAGGCAAATGCGAATTGACCGTTGAACCGGTTGACCATATCCATGCCATACTCTTCATAGGCATGAACCAGCACTTCGGTGTCGGTTTGTGTGTAAAATTGATGGCCTGCGGCGGTCAACTCGCCGCGCAACTCGGGATAATTAAATATCTCCCCGTTGTAAACGACCCATATGGACCGGTTTTCATTGTGTATGGGCTGATCTCCCCCATCCAGATCAATAATACTCAATCTGGTGTGGGCTAAGCCGGCCGGACCATTGATATATATTCCCGCAGCATCAGGACCGCGGTGCCGCATCAGGCCAAGCATCCGCTTCAAGACGGCCACTGGTGGTCCCGATGAATTAAAATCGATAATACCTGCAATTCCACACATAAAATCAGTCCTGTTTCACCTATTCCAGGAGACCTTTACCCTAATCAGCCTCTCCATCGGGCTGCATCGATTCGGAGAACACCATGGTTTGGCGCCAGAAGCGAGCCATCTCCCTGGGGAGCACATGCCAGTATTGATCCCTGTACTTTGTCTGGATGTATTCCAGAAATGCCGTATAATAGCTTACCGGGTATTCTTCCAGTGGCAATCTTTTTTGACTAAAGTTCATATAATCCGGATGAGTGTTCAGCAGCGCCATACCCCCCCTGGTAGCCACCCAGTCCAACTTTTTTTTCCAAATAGATATGTCCCGTTCTCTCATGATGATGAAGAGGGCATGATCCTGGGGCAAGGTATAAGGCAGTTCCACATAGCCTCCATTGGACGAATGCGTCGGGAAAAATACCGGAAAGATTGTTCGAATTCCATCGGGCTGCGGCTCAAACGGATCCGTGTCAAAGGTTGACTTCGAATATTCAATATGAAACTCATGGATCCATTTCATATTTCTGTGCATGGAAGGTGCGTGGAAGCCCACCGCATTCCATTGTTTCAGGTAATAGTTGATACGTTTTGCCCGATTTTCAAAGACTTGTCTGGATGAAAAGAGCTTTCCATCGTGGACCAACCCGTGAACTCCGATTTCAAATCCATTTTCAACCAGATACTGCCTCAGCTTTTCAGTGATGGCATAACGTTCGGGAACGAAATTGAAAGAGGATCTTAATCCCAGCCCGGACATGATTTCAGCCAGCTGCTTTACTTTTTTCACCCCGACATCGGTATCCACATCATGGCTCAGGACCAAGGCAAAGCGCTTGCCTTCGGGCCAGCATCGCCAACCCGCAGGGGGAGCTGCCGCTGAGAGGTCGATAGGCCAAATATCATTACAGCGCTTCCGTTTGGTCGCAGCGAGCCTGCGGCGAATTTCGAGCTGGACCGCGCGTGGAATGAGGGGCTTTATGAAATAGAATAAACGGTTCAAGAATTGATAGCAATTTCGAGCAGTAGGTGTATTTTATATTTCGGTTGGATGGAAAAGCCATGCAATCTTCACGGCTTGGGTTCCTAATTCCGGTCGTGTCTGAAAATTTGTCAGGATCCCAGCAGTTGTTTGAGATGCCGTGCGACAAATTCAATTTGGGCAGCGGTCAACTCTGGATACATCGGTAAAGATAGCAGTTCCCGTGAACACATTTCAACCACAGGGAACGAATTGGCAGTATAATTTAGCTGGCAGTACGCTTCTTGAAGGTGGATCGGCACAGGATAATGGATTCCGCAATAAATTGACTTTTCGGCCAATTGTTTCATTGTATCGTCGCGATTTTTAAGCCGGATCGCGTAAATATGATAGACATGTTTGCAGGCAGCGTCCTCACAGGGCAAGATTAGGTTGTCCACATCAACTAGAAGCTGGTTGTAACGGTCTGCATTCTGTCTGCGGGCATTCGTCCAATCGGCAAGATATTTCAATTTGAGCTCCAGGATGGCGCCCTGGAATCCATCCATGCGGGCATTCCACCCGATAGTTTGATGGTAGTATTTTTGCAATTGTCCGTGATCGCGAAAGATCGCCAATTTTTCTGCCAGACCGGTATCATTGGTAATAACGGCACCTGCTTCCCCGTAGGCTCCAAGGTTTTTCCCCGGGTAAAAACTGAAGCACCCCAAATCACCGATTGTCCCGGCCCTGCGACCTTTATACTCGGCACCGTGCGCCTGACACGCATCTTCGATGACAAACAGATTGTGTTTGTGGGCGATTTCGAGAATCGGGTCCATATCCGCAATTTGGCCGAAGAGGTGAACGGGGATAATGGCTTTTGTCCTGGGCGTAATGGCTTTTTCAACTTCGCAAGGGTCAATTGTGTAGGTGCGTTCAATGATGTCAGCAAAGACCGGCAAAGCACCACACATGGAAATCGCCTCAGCGGTGGCGATGAAAGAATTTGGAGCAGTAATCACTTCATCGCCTGCGCGGATGCCAAGAACGGCCAGGGACATCCACAGGGCATGCGTGCCGCTAGCAACGCCAATGGCATGCCTGCAATTGCAAAACTTTGCAAAACTTTGTTCGAACTGTTTCACGAAAGGTCCACCGGCAAAAGCGCAAGACAACAGTACATTTCTCAGCGTGGTTTCAACTTCGTCTTTCATGCTCTCATATTGCGCTCTTAAATCAAGAAAAGGGACTTTCATTTATCACCTTAAATGGCTCATTGAATAGTTGAAAAGCGGTCCCGCAGGATTCTTTCGTGATTAGCGCGGCAATAGGGCCTAAACGAATATTGTGATAGTGAAACAGGACCGACCATCGATGATTTTTTCGGATAGAGGAGTTGACCGGTGGAAATTATAACTTTCTTATAATTTTTGCAGGGTTGCCGGCAACGATTGTATTCGCCGGGACATCTTTTGTTACAACACTGCCGGCTCCAACAATGGCCCTGTTTCCCACTGTGATTCTTGCCAAAAGTGTTGTACCGGAGCCGATAGAAGCGCCACGCTTTACAATCGTCGGTTCACAAACCCAGTCTTCTTCGATTTGCAGCCCCCCATCTTCTTTGGTGGCACGGGGGTAGATGTCGTTGATAAAGGTCACATTGTGTCCGATGAAGACATCGTCTTCAATGGTGACGCCTTCACAGATGAAGGTATGGCTTGAAATTTTGCAATTTCTGCCGATAGTGGCACCTTTTTGAATCTCAACAAAGGTGCCGATTTTCGCGTTGTCACCTATCTGACATCCGTACAGATTGATAAAAGCATTTAAAATGACACCGTTACCGAGAATTACGTCTGGTGCAATTTTTTGATTCCCCATTTCCACGCTTGTTTTTCTCTTGGTTGCTTGGCACTTGTGAGATTCCAGCCAACTCATCATACTCCTTGGGTGGCTTTGAGTTCGTTGTATTGCTGGTCCTGCGTCAATGGCTCTTGATTAAGCGCTGCTATTTTTATCTCCGTTCCGCCTTTTTTCAAAGACTCAGATGCAGCTTCCAGGATTTGCACCACTTGCAGGCCATCATCACCGCTGGACTCTGGTTTATCACCGGTCTCAATGCAATCCAGAAAATGTTGACATTCTTTTTTGAGGGGTTCGTACTGTTTGAGATAGGGAGAGTACATGTCGCCGTAATGATATGAATAATGAAATTCGGCAAAGGTATCATAATATGGTGGGGTTTCAACCCTTTTGTCATAAATTTTTATGCTTTCAGCGGGTTCCAAATCATCATAAACAAGCATTCTACGGCTTCCGACAAAAGTCATTTCACGTATTTTGTTGGGATCAAGCCAGCTACTCTGAATAATGGCAAACCCACCGTTTTCAAAATTCAGGATCATACTGGTCACATCTTCAATATTCGGGTTAACATGGGCTTTTCCCCTGCAGTTAACTGATATAGGTGTTTTACCCATGACATACAAAATGATCGAAAT
>JAOZSC010000139.1 GCA_029939875.1 Desulfobacterales bacterium | reverse complement strand
GTTCAGTCATGCGCATTTTTATTGTCAGGCAACCGCCGGGCGCTATCAAGGGCTTTTGTTGAATTAAGGATTTATTGGCGGTTTTTTATTCGAAATTAATAGTTTATCGCCTTTGCGCACCACAACATAAGGCGCCGGATAGCTTTTTATAAGCCTGTTGCGGGTGAGAATACAAAAAACCCGCTTACCGGAGGCAAGAAAGTCTTGCAGTTGTTTTTCTGTTTCGAGCACCCGCGCGTGACGATTGGTATAAAAAAGGGCCGAATCTTTAATCCGGCGATAAAAAACGATGCTTTCTCCGGCAGGCACCAGGCGGTCATATTGACGGGCAAGTTCCCGGGTGCTGCGGTAGGGATTGATATCCCCAACGATCAGCGTGACAAAAATGAGCAGGGCGGATACCACCATGGTCACCAGCGAGGCGACAAAAGCCGTGTCTTTTTTGCTTACCAGAAAGAAAAAAGCTGTCAGAACACAACCGGTTAGCCAGACGGCCAGCAGATTGATTTGATTCAGTTTAACGCCGCTGTCGTATTCCAGTCGAACCGGCGGATAGAGCCACAGATAAGCCAGGGCCCCCAGAAACAGGAGTACGACGGGCAAGAAACAATACCCCATCGCCCTGCGTCCAGCCGGTGCAGGTGCTGTGAACAGTTCATTTACGAGCAGGGCCACCAGCAGGGCGGCTGCCGGAAACAGGGGCAGAATATAGGTTGACAACTTTGAATTGGCAAGAGAAAAAAAGACAAAGACAACGCTGAACCAGATTGCCAGCAGCGCCGGTGCATCACCGGTAATATGAAACCGCCTGCGGACGGCATAAACGAGGGCCAGGGGCAAAAAACAGCTCCAGGGGAAAAAGCCGCCAAAAAAAACAGGGAGGTAGTAGTAAAAGGGCTCCGGGTGCCGGGCTTCGGCCGACAAAAAGCTGCCCAGGTTCTGGGTGATAAAAAAGTAGCCGGCATAGGCGGGGTTTTTCAAGGCGATCAGTATATACCAGGGAGCTGCAATTGCCAGAAAAATGACCATTCCCCACCCGATCTGCATCTGTCTGACAAACCGGAGGTCTTTTTGCACCCAGAGATGCAGGCCGATGATCATGGCGGGCAGTGCCAGGCCGACGGGTCCTTTTGAAAGCACCGCAAATCCCAGGGCGACATAAAACAGCAGCAGGGTTCTTTTTTTATGCCGTTCATCCCGGTATCCTTTATAAAACAGGTACAGGGCCAGGGTCACAAAAAACGCCAGGCTGATATCGTGCACCACGGCTCTGGAAAGGATGATAAATTCGATGGCGGTTGCCAGGATCAGCGCGCCCAAAAATCCAAGCCGGGGCCCGGATATTTTGCGACCCAGCAAGTAAGTTACCAGCACACATCCCGATCCCAGAACTGCAGCCGGCAGTCGGGCGGCAAATTCAGTAAAGCCGAACACCAGAAAGCTAACCGCAGCCAGCCAGTTGAATAAAACCGGCTTGTCGAAAAAGGGCTTTCCGTTAAATGTCGGTGTAATCCAGTCGCCGCTTAACACCATCTGCCTGGAGGTGGCGGCGTGCATCCCCTCATCAATGTCCCACAGGGGGCGGGTTCCTAAACGGAAAAAAAACAGAACCAGGCACAGACTGATAAGGGCCAGAACATGCCAGGTTTCTTTTTTGCGGAATTTTTCTGGAAGCATCGCGTGATCAGGTTCAATATTAGATTCACCACAGGGACCCGATGGGTATGTCGTGGATTGAAGGGTTTTGATCAGTATGCTGAACAGGGTTAAGCGGTTGTACCCTTTGAACCTTGAACTCTGAACTTGGAACCGATCAGTTTAGATAGTATATGAGCTTGTTAAATTATGTTATCATCGCTGAAAAGTCAATATTTTAAAAATACCTGTAAATATAAGCAGTTATCGACCATGCCGGTATCCATCGAACCGCCTTGACACCCTGGATTCAACTCTTTATACTCCCTGAATCAACAAAAAAGGAAGCAGACAATGTCCTCAATTGATCTTTACGGAATATTTCCCCCGGTTCCCACGCCCTTTGTGCATGGAAAACTGGCCTGTGACCGACTGGCATCCAACCTGGACAAATTGAGCCGCACCGGGCTCAAGGGCATTGTGGTGCTGGGTTCCAACGGGGAATATGTGTACCTGTCGGCGGATGAAAAAAAGAAGGTGGTGCAAACCGCCGTTGAAAGTGTGCCGGCCGACATGCCGGTAATTGCCGGCACCGGTTGTGAATCCACCGCTGAAACCATCCGGCTGACCCGCGAGGTTGCCCGACTCGGGGCCCGGGCGGCACTGGTGGTTACTCCGCACTATTACAGCGGTTTGATGAGTGTCGATGCGATGGTGCAGCATTTTACGGCCGTTGCCGACAATGTCCCGATTCCGGTTATATTGTACAATGTGCCCAAGTTTACCGGTGTGAACCTGGGCGTCGAGGTGGTGGCCCGGCTTGCTTTGCATCCTAACATCGCGGGAATCAAGGACAGCACGGGAAATGTGAGCCAGCTGGGCCAGTACGTCAATCATGCCGGCGGGGATTTCAAGGTGCTGGTGGGAACTGCGGGAGCACTGCTGGGTGCTTTGAGCCTGGGATGTGTCGGGGCTGTGGCGGCCCTGGCCAATGTGGCGGCGGAAAACTGTGTGGACATCTACGAGCTGGTTAAAAAAGGCGATTATGACGCGGCCGGAACACTTCAGCTTAAAATGCTTCCGGTCAACCAGGCGGTTACCATCACCTACGGCGTACCGGGCCTGAAGTCAGCCATGGATATGCTGGGCTTTTTTGGCGGCGCTCCCCGGCTCCCGCTGCTGCCGTCTACTGAAAAGGAAAAACAAGAGATTCGCGCTATACTCGAAAAAGCGGAGCTGCTGTATGAGGAGGATTTATGAAACACGAGGCCGTTGAATTGTTGTCCAGGTATTTGAAAATTGACACCACCAATCCTCCAGGCGATGAAATTAAGGGGGTTGAGTTTTTTGCCGCTATTTTCGAAAAAGAAGACATTACCTACAGGGTTTACGAAGCCTCACCCGGGCGGCAGTCCATTCGGGCGGTGATCCCGGGAACCGGGGAAAGACCGGCGCTGATTTTGCTCAATCACATTGACGTGGTGGCCGCCAACGCCGATGAATGGCAGGCGGACCCTTTTGGCGGCCAAATCAAAGACGGCTTTATACACGGCCGGGGTGCTCTGGACATGAAAGGCCAGGGGATCCTGGAGCTGCTGGCTTTCCTGGAGGTCAAGCGCCAGGGGTGGGTTCCCTGCCGGGATCTCGTTTTTCTGGCCGTCGCCGACGAGGAGGCTGGCGGAAAAAATGGCGCGGCCTGGCTGCTGGAACATTATTCCCGGGACTTTCAGGCCGGCCTGATCCTGAACGAAGGTGGCTTCGGCCTGCATGACATGCTGCCCGACCGGCCGCTGTTTTTGATTGCCGCTGGCGAGAAAGGTGTTTGCCGGGTCCGGCTGACGCGCACGGGCCCTCCGGGGCATGGCAGCACCCCCCACGGTGACAATGCCCTGGAAAAGCTGGTGCAGGGATTGAACCGGCTGCTGGAAAAGGACACCCCCTTCATTGTCACCCCACTGATCGCCGACCACTTTAAACAGCTGGGCGCCGGGTGGGACTTTTTAAAGCCCTACCTTGCAGACGAACAGCCGGAAACGCTTATCCGGGTGCTGTCGGACAGCGGCATGACCGCCATTCCGCAGCTGGCCGCCATTTTGAAAAACACCGTCAGTGTAAACTGCCTGCATGCCGGCGATAAGATCAACGTGATACCGGACGAGGCGCAGGCCGAACTGGATATCCGCCTGCTGCCCGGAACCGATCCGGACGCGTTTGTGGCTGAAATCAAGGCCGAGCTGGGCGACGATAAAATCCAGGTCGAGCTGATGGAAAAACACGCTGCCACCGAGTCGCCGGTGGGCACCGAAGATTTCGCAATTCTTAAAGAAGCGCATCTCAGGCATTTTCCGGACGCCCTGGTGGTGGCCTCCCTTTTATATGGTGCTTCGGATTCGCGTTTTTTCCGGGACCGGGGCATGGCCTGCTACGGGGTCTGCCCGATGCTGATCGGCACCCAGGATTTGAGCCGGGTGCACGGTGTGGATGAACGGATTTCAGAAGAAAATATGATTACAGGCACCCGGGTGTACACTGATATCGTGAGGATGCTGTGCCGGGTCTAACCGCGAAGACATGGAATCCTTAATAAATGAGAAAAAGCATCGTTGTCACCTACCTGCCGGATAAAAAAGAACAGGAAATTTTCGCTGAAATCCTGGGCCCGTTGGCCGACATTGACTACCTTGCCGGTTGTTTGCCGGAAGAACGCACCCGGCTGCTTGAAGCCGCCGAAGTCCTGATTGCTTTGAGTTTTTCCAGAAAGGAAATTGATCCTGCCGAAGTCAATCGTCTGCAAAGTGCCCGTTTTATTCAGCTGGTTTTTGCCGGTGCCGATGGGGTTCCATTTAAATTATTACCTGCCAACATCCGCGTGGCCAGCAATCCGGGCGCTTTTGCGGGGCCTCTTGCAGAGCATGTACTGGCGCTGGTCCTGGCACTGGTAAAAAATTTATTTCCCAACTACCGAACGTTGCGGGAGGGTCACTTTAAACAATCCGGCGTGAACCGGACGCTCAACGGCGCGGCCTGCGCGGTTGTCGGTTTTGGCGGCAACGGAAAAGCGATTGCCGAACTCATGCGGGCGATGGGCATGCGGGTGTTGGGTATCAACCGCAGCGGGAAAACCGATGCGGCCATCGATTTTATCGGCACCGTTTCAGATATGAAAACGGTTTTGCCGGCAGCCGACGTGGTGGTGATCACCACGCCGCTGACCCGCAAGACCCGGGATTTGATCGGCAGCCGGCAGCTGCAGTGGATGAAGCCCGATGCGGTTTTGATCAACGTGGGCCGCGGAGAAGTGATCAACCAGCAAGCTCTTTATGAGCACCTGAAGTACAAGCCGGACTTTCGGGCCGGTATCGATACCTGGTGGTCCGAACCACTCGATCGGGGGGAATTCAAAACAGAATATCCCTTTTTCGAGTTGCCCAACATCATCGGATCTCCCCATTGTGCCGATCACGTACCGGGTTCCATGGCCCATGCGACCCGGATAGCCCTTGAAAATGTGAAAAATTATCTGCTTGGCCAGGACCTGCGCGGGGTTTTAAACCCCGGGGACTATCTGGAGTGAGAGCGCTTACTGCCTGGCGGGAGGCATCAGGACGGGCAAGCCCGTTTGTTAAAATCGATCGTTCGACCCTGAGGCTCTCGATGGGTAGAAGTCCTCTCTCACTAATAAGGTGAGGTCAACGCAACCCTTGGAGATTGTTTATGAACAACTGTAAAAATTCTGTCATTTCCTTGTTCGTGCTGATTTTGTTTGTCGCCTGCACATCAAAACCTGCCACTGAAATTGTTGATGTGGGCAGCCATCCGGATCTGGCCGCCCACAGCCTGGAATTCAAACCCGAGATTATCCGGGTCACCGACGGCGTTTATGTCGCCGTGGGCTACGGGCTGGCCAACTCCATTTTGCTGGTGGGAGACGACGGCGTGGTCATCGTGGACACCCTGGAAAGCGCTGAGGCCGCCGCACCGGTAAAAAAGGCGTTTGACGAAATCACCACCAAGCCGGTCAAGGCCATTATCTACACTCACTATCATTCGGATCACACCCAGGGAGCTCGGGTCATGGCCGGCGACGATCACCCTGAAATTTATTCCCACGCCAGCACCCTTTATTATATAAAGCGCATCGCCAGCATCACCCGGGAAACCACCTATCGGCGTGCCGTGCGGCAGTTCGGCACCCTTTTGCCCCCCGGCGGCATGATCAATTGCGGCATCGGCCCTCAGCTCAAGTTTGACGCGACTAGCACCATCGCACTTTTACCCCCTACCCGCACCTTTAACGGTGAACGCCTGGAGCTTGAAATCGCCGGCATGAAGCTGGTGCTGGTGCACGCCCCCGGTGAAACCCCGGATCAGATTTTTATATGGATGCCGGAAAAAAAAGTTCTGCTGCCGGCGGATAATTATTACAAATCATTTCCCAACCTGTATGCCATTCGTGGCACCGCCTACCGGGATGTAACCCTGTGGGTTAACAGCCTGGATAAAATGAGGGCCTTGAGACCCGAGTATCTCGTACCGTGCCATACCCGTCCGCTGACAGGGGCCGCCCGGATTTATGAAACATTGACCAACTACCGGGACGCCATCCAGTTCGTGCACGATCAGACCATCCGCCTGATGAACCTGGGGTTAACACCCTCGCAGATCGTCGAACAGGTCAAACTGCCGCCGCACCTGGCGCGTCAGCCGTATCTGCATGAATATTACGGCACGGTGCAGTGGTCGGTGCGGGCCATTTTCGACGGGTACCTGGGATGGTTCGGCGGCAGCGCCACAGACCTTTTTCCGCTGACGCCGGCCGAGCGGGCCCGGCGGTTTGCCGATCTTGCCGGCGGCAAACAGGCGCTGCTGGATCGCGCCCGGCAGGCGGTTGCCGGGCAGCGGTACCAGTGGGGCCTGGAATTGACCGATCAACTGCTGCAGCTCGATTTTGCATCTGAAGATGTGCGCAACCTCAAGGCGGTTTGCCTGGAGGCCCTGGGTGGCCGACAGATTGCCGCTACCGCCCGCAATTATTATTTGACCCGGGCAATGGAAGTGCGCGGCAAGCTGCACATCGGCATGCTGAAGATCAAGGACAAACAGCTGGTGGACAGCATTCCCCTGGACAGTATTTTTGCCGGTATGGCGGTCAAGCTTAACCCGGAAAAAAGCGCTGATGTCAATACCGTGGCAGGTTTTCGTTTCCCGGATACGGGCGAGGCGTTTACGGTGCACGTGCGCCGGGGGGTGGCCGAGATCCAACCGCGATTTCCGGAAAATCCGGACA
>JAOZSC010000138.1 GCA_029939875.1 Desulfobacterales bacterium | reverse complement strand
TCGGTCAAGCTGGCCACCGGACTTTTTCTGGCCATCAAGGCCGACACCGACGACTTTAAAGGCCGCACCATCATCGAGGATGTGCGCGCCTTTCAGTTTCTGTTCCGATATACGAACATCCACCTGGCCCGCAAAATCGAACAGGCGGACCTCAGCCTTGATTTTCTCAAGTATTTTAAAATTGCCCTTTCCGCCATGCGCCTGCGTAAAAACCGGGTTTTCGTCCACCTGGGTCCGGTCGTCAATCCAGATGTCTGCGTTATTATAGCCGATTTTTTCATGCGCATCAGCTCCATGACCTGGAGCATTGTCTCCGGCATCCATGAAAACAAACTCATCGTCATCTTCCGCAACGACGGCATTCGCAAAAATGCGGGCACCATTGCCAAAAAAAGTTTTGGTCAGTTCGGATCGGCGGGAGGCCACAAAAACATGGCCCGGGCTGAAATGCCACTGGCTGATATAACGGATGACATTGATTTTCAGGATGAAAAAAAAGTTATCCGCTGGCTGATCCGTTGCGTGGAAAAGCGGGCGGATAAAAAATAGGCCCCGACATGCCCTCATCAACTATACGGGTGTCCATCCTCGGCTCGGGAACCTGTGTGCCCTCTTTGAAGCGCAGTTCCTGCTCGGTACTGATGCAGACCGGCAACGCCGTTTTGCTGTTCGATTCCGGGCCGGGTACCATGCGCAGGCTGCTGGAAACCTGTACCACCATTTTCGATCTGACCGGCATTTTATACAGCCACCTGCATCCGGATCATACCGGCGAGCTGGTGCCGCTGCTGTTCGCCACCAAATATCCGGATGAAACGACCCGGCAACAGCCGCTGTCTATCGTCGCCGGGCGCGGATTCGCACATTTTTTCCAAAAACTGGAAGCGGTCTACGGAAAGTGGATCATGCTGGCTCCGGAGATTTTCAACATCGTGGAGCTGGACAATCGGGCCCGTGATGCGCATCGCCTGGGTGATGTGGTCGTTGAGTCCGCACCGGTTGAACACAATGAGGAGAGCATCGCTTTTCGCGTGACCAACCCCGCCGGCTGCACGGTGGTTTACAGCGGGGACACCGATACCAGCGAAAACCTGGTTGATCTGGCCCGGGATGCGGATCTTCTGATCTGCGAGTCGTCCCTGCCGGATGAAATGCGGGTGCCCGGGCACCTAACCCCTTCACTGGCGGGAGAAATCGCAACCCGTGCAGGGGTTAAAAAACTGGTACTAACCCATTTCTATCCGCCCTGCGACCAGGTGGACATCGCCCGGCAATGCCGTAAAACTTACAGCGGCCCGTTGGTGCTGGCCGAAGATTTGATGCAAATTGAAGTTAGCATTGAAGACAGAGCAAATATTGATCAGAGTCGATAGTAACCATAGTACCTCGAACCCTGTACCTTATATTTATGCGCTACTACCCTGTACATCTGGACATTCAAAATCGCAACTGCCTGGTCGTCGGCGGCGGTTCGGTGGGCACCCGAAAAGTCATCACCCTGTTAGGGTGCGGCGCCAGGGTCACCGTGATCAGCCCGGCGGTATCGGACCGGCTGCAGGAGCTGGCCCGATCCGGTGCCCTGACGATAAAAAAACGAGCTTATCAGGGCCGGGATCTCGACGGAGTATTTCTGGTCATCGGGGCCACCGACGACGAAACGCTGAACCACCGGATCAGCGATGATGCGGAACGTCGCAACACCCTGTGCAACATCGCCGATCGACCCGAAGTATGCAATTTCATTCTGCCCGCCATTGTCCATCGCGACGACCTGGTGATTACTATTTCAACCTCCGGCAAAAGCCCTGCTCTGGCAAAAAAATTACGCCAAACCCTTGAAAACCAGTTTGGAAAAGAATATGGAGATTTTCTGCGGCTGCTGGGGGCGATTCGCCACAAATTGCTGCGCACCGCCCATGAACCCGAAATCCACAAACCGCTTTTTGAACGGCTGATCAACAGCGATCTGATCGAGCTGGTGCGTGAAGGCAGAAAAGACGAGATAAACATTCGACTGGCTGAAATCCTGGGACCCGGATATGGCCTGGAAGAATTACAATGCAAATTTTGACGGTATTAGCAATCCTGTTTTATGTGCTCAGCGCGGCGGCCTATTTTGCGTTTTTATTTATTCAAAAAGACTACTTGTATCGCAGCGCATACGCCGCCCTGGCAACCGGATTTATCTGTCACACGGCGGCCATCGTTTACGGCTTTGCCGCCTCCGGCCAGATACCGGTGGGCAACCTGCGCGAAACACTTTCGATTGCGGGATGGGCGCTTGCCGGCGTATTTCTGGTGGTCCAGTACCGGTTCAAATTGAAAATTCTGGGGATCTTTGCCGCCCCCCTGGTGGTTTTGATCATGGCGGCGGCCTCTCAGCTCCCCGCCGGGCCGTCGCAGGACACAACGATTTTTAACAATTTCTGGCTCATTGCCCATGTGGCATCCATTTTTTTGGGCGAGGCGGCTTTTGCGCTGGCCTGCGGACTGGGGGTCCTGTATCTTATCCAGGAAAACACCATCAAAGCCAAGAAGCACCGCTTCTTTTTCAAACGCCTGCCGTCATTGGACCTGCTGGATTCCACGGGATATGCCTGCATCGTGGCAGGCTTTACCCTGCTGACCGTGGGCCTTGTCACCGGCTTCGTGTATGCCCGCACAGTGTGGGGACATTTCTGGAGCTGGGATCCAAAAGAAGTCTGGTCCGCCGTCACCTGGATTTTTTACGCGGTCTTGCTGCATGAAAGACTGACAGTGGGCTGGCGGGGTAGGAGATCGGCCATTATGGCCATTATCGGCTTCGCGGTGCTGCTGTTCACCTTTCTGGGGGTCAATTTACTGTTGAAAGGTCACCACGGGGGGTTTACCCGCTGGTAAACATGAATACAAACACCAACATGCCCGATATCGTACTGATCGGGATCAACCACAAAACCGCTCCGGTGGAAGTACGTGAATGCATTGCCTTTTCCGAGCCGGATGCCACCGCCGCCCTTGAAGCCCTGCACCGCCAGCCGGACATCAGGGAAGTGTTGCTGCTGTCCACCTGCAACCGGGTCGAGGTGCTGCTGGTGACCGACAACAAGCTGGGGGCCATCGAAAAAACCAAAAACTTTATCGCCGGCTACAACAAAATCAGCATCGACAAATTTGAAGCTGCACTTTACATCCACGAGGGTGATGCGGCCGTGCACCATGTTTTCAAAGTCGCCTCCAGCCTGGATTCAATGGTGATCGGCGAGCCCCAGATTCTCGGCCAGATAAAAGAAGCCTATCGCCGGGCGGCCGCCCTTAAGACATCCGGGGTTATTTTAAATCGTTTGCTGCACCGCACTTTTTTTGTCGCCAAACGCATCCGTACCGAAACCGGCATTGGTGACCGAGCGGTGTCCATCAGTTTCGCTGCGGTGGAGCTGGGGCGCAAAATCTTCGGCACCCTGGAGGGCAAAACCGTCCTGCTGGTCGGAGCCGGTGAGATGGCGGAGCTTTCCGTCGAGCACCTGATCCGCAACAAGGCAGGAGACATCTATGTGGCCAACCGGACCTTCGAAAACGGTGTGGCGCTGGCAAAAAAATTCAAAGGAACCGCCGTTAATTTCGAGGAAATCTCCGATTGCCTGAAATTCATTGATATTGTCATCAGCTCCACGGGATCTCCGGATTTCGTCATCACCCGCAATCAGGTCAAAAGTATTATCCGCATCCGGCGCAATCGGCCAATTTTCTTTATCGACATCGCTGTTCCCCGGGACATCGACCCGGCCGTGAACCGACTGACCAACTCCTATGTTTACGACATCGACGATCTTCAGGGGGTCATTGATGAAAACATGGAAGATCGAAACCAGGAAGCCGTCAAAGGCCAGCGTATCGTGGATGAAGCGGTCATCGGTTTCCGGCAATGGTATGACAGTCTGACAGTGGTCCCTACCATCGTGGCGCTGAGAAGCAAAATCGAATCCATCGTCGAGGCAGAAATCACCCGGACGCTGCGGACCGGAAATATTTCTTCCAACGACAGCGGGATACTGCAAAAAATGAGTCACTCCCTGGTGAATAAAATCCTGCACGACCCGACGGTTTTTTTAAAAAAGGACGGTATGGCCGCCGATAAGTCAGTCTACATCGACACGGTGCGAAAACTGTTTAAACTGGATGAATAGATATGTCCGTGGTCCATTGTATGTTGTCCGTTGTGAAAAAGCCTTAAAATCATCTTTGGGTCCGTTCACAACGGAAAACCCACAAACAACAACGGACCCTGAGGTTGGAGGTTAAGATTGAAAAAAATCGCTTTTTTATTTCCCGGGCAGGGGTCCCAGAGTGTGGGGATGGGTGAGGAATTTTACCGGGAATATGATATCGTGCGCGAGATTTTTGACATGGCCGAGGAAATTACCCGCATCAACCTGTCAAAGCTGTGTTTCAAGGGCCCGATGGAAGAGCTGACTGCGACGGTCAACCTGCAGCCGGCCGTCACCGCGGTGAATCTTGGATGTCTGGCGGTGCTGGAAAAAGAAGCCGGCAACTGCCAGTACTGCGCCGGCCACAGCCTGGGTGAATTCAGCGCCCTGTGCGCCGCCGGGGTTGTCTCACCGCCAGACACGCTGCGGCTGGTTTTTCGACGCGGGGAGCTGATGCATCGCGAAGCCACCCGGCACCGGGGGGTCATGCAGGCCATCGTCGGCCTCGACATGGATGTGGTATCCGAACTGGTCACCGAAGCCCAAAATGAAGGAGTGGTGTCGGTGGCCAATCACAACACAAAGCAGCAAATCGTCATCACCGGAGCTGCCCGGCCGGTTGAAAAAGCCGCCGCACTGGCTGTCGCCAAAGGCGCCCGGGCGATTCCTTTGAAAGTCAGCGGTGCCTGGCACAGCGAGCTGATCAAAGGTGCCCAGGACGATTTTAATCAATTCCTGGACACCATCGAATTTGCCTCCCCGCAAAAAACCCTTTTTTTCAATGTCACCGCCGATACCTCCCATGATCCGGTTGAAACCAGGCAAATCATGGCCCGCCAGTTATGCAGTCCCGTGCGGTGGTACGAGAGCATGAACAGGCTGATGGCAGAAGAAGTGCCGGTATTTGTGGAAGTCGGCCCGGGAAGGGTGCTGGCCGGACTGCTGAAAAAAATACTACCGGCCGATTATCCCGGTAAAATTTATAATGTCGGCAACATGAAACAGTTGGAAAAATTTATTGCTGAAAATGGGTGAATCCGGAAAAAACTGATTTTATCCTTTACAATCATTTTAGGCTGTGATAATCAATCCCATTTTAAGAAAAGACTTGAAGGGGTTTTACGAGGTCCAGCCATGAAAAAAAAAGATAAAGAGTTTTTCAAAAAATACCTTACCGAACGGCTTGATGAACTGTTGAACCAGGCAGACAATACGGTTTCCGGCATGACCGAGACCAAGGAAAATTTTCCGGATCCGACGGACCGCGCCGCCCTGGAGGCGGACCGCAACTTCATGCTGCGCATCCGGGATCGCGAAGCCAAGCTGATTAAAAAAATAAAAGCCGCTCTGGACCGTATCGACAACGATACTTATGGCATTTGCGAGACCTGCGGCGAAGAAATCACCTTGAAACGCCTGAAGGCCCGGCCCGTAACCACACAATGCATTGATTGCAAGTCCAAAGAGGAGGCTTTAGAAAAAGCCCTTGGAATATAGCCGGCCGGCGAAGATAGACCTTCATATTCACACCACCGCCTCCGATGGAACCTTGAGCCCCGCAGACGTGGTTGCCCGTGCCGTAAAGCTCGGCTTAAAGGCCATCGCCATTACGGACCACGATACTGTTGCCGGCTCAAATGCCGCCCTTCAGGCCGGCATTCCCGCTGCCCTCGAATTTTTAACCGGTGTGGAGATCAGCGCCGCTCCCCCTTCGTTTTATCCCGGTCCCGGCAGTTTCCACCTGCTGGGCTATGCCGTTGACCTTGAAAATCCGATCCTGAATCAAACCCTCGAAAAGCTCCAGCAAGCCAGAAAAAACCGTAATCCGGAAATCCTCAACCGCCTGGAAAAACTGGGGTTTTTTTTGACCCAGGATGAAATTCACAGGCAAGTGGGAACCGGACAGCTGGGAAGGCCGCACATCGCGCAGCTGCTGGTAAAAAAACAGGTGGTTTCATCCATCGATGAGGCCTTTGAAAAATTACTGGGCAACGGCAAACCCGCCTATGTCGACAAATACCGGGTGCCGTGTGATCGGACCATCGAAACGATCCATAAGGCCGGTGGAATCGCCGTTCTGGCCCATCCGGGACTGTTGAGCGTTAAAGACAGCGAAATGGAACCGCTGTTCGAAAAATTAAAAAAAATGGGGCTTCAGGGAGTGGAGGTCTATTACCCGGAGCACACCACCGATCAGACCCGCCTGTTTGCCGAACTGGCACAGCGTCATGGGCTGTTGCTGACGGGCGGCAGTGATTTTCACGGGACCATTCAACCGGAAATCGAAATGGGATCGGGAAAAGGCGACCTGTCCGTTCCGTATGAGTTGTACGAAAAGCTGATACGGCTAATTTTTCAATAAGCAGCATGTAACACCGAATTCAAGTCGGTTTTTATTCGATGTTGGACGTTCGATGTTCATTCTTATCCATCTTCAGGTATCCCCCATGCAAGCAAAAGACCCGTCCGGAATTGAACGGCAATTGCACTACGACTTTAAAAACAAATCCCTTTTGCAGGAAGCGTTGCGGCACAGCTCCTTTGTCAATGAGCTGGCGGAGCCGGACCTGCGCGACAATGAACGGCTCGAATTTTTAGGAGATGCGGTTTTAAATCTCATCATCGGGCACCTGCTCATGCAGTGTTACCCGGATTTAAAAGAAGGCGACCTGTCCAAAAACCGGGCAAATCTGGTCAATGAGTCCCGGCTGGCGGCCATCGCTCGCGAGTTTGATCTCGGAGCGTACA
>JAOZSC010000137.1 GCA_029939875.1 Desulfobacterales bacterium | reverse complement strand
TTTCGGTTTCACCGACCCATGCACGAATCCAGAGAATATCAGTTGATATGAGTGAGAGAACTTCACTGCCTGGAACCACCACATTTCCAGGGTCGCGCTCTCTGGCAAGAATGATGCCATCAAAGGGCGCATGAATTTGGCTGTCCTCCAGTTGACTTCTGCGAAATGCAAGCGTCATATCGGCTTCGGCAACTTTTTTCCGGGATTCGGTGATCTCAGCTTGAGCGCGTTTAACTTCTGCCTTTGCCACCGCCAAACCTTCAACTGCTTTTTCGAATTCAGCCTGGGAAGTTGCGTTTTGTGGTAGAAGGATTTTATGGCGGTCATGGTTTTTTTGGGCCATGGCTAAAACGGCGGTAGCAAACTCCAGGTCACTTTTGGCCCGGCCAACTCCGGACCGGGCGGTCTCGACGCTGGCCCGGGCAATTTTTACCTGCTGCACAAGTTGTTCATCATCGAGTTTCACCAGTAATTGACCAGCAACCACTTTGTCCCCCTGATCAACTATCACTTCCTCGATACGACCTGAAATCTTTGAGCTGATGACTGCCTTTATTTTGGCATCCAGAGTGCCAGTTCCCATAACTACGCCCACAATTGGACCGCGCGTGACCTGATAAGTCTCCACCGCGACAGGGCTAAATTTAACCCAGTAAATGGCAACGGCAAGAATTGCAAGGAGGATCAAAACCTTGGCGCCTTTTTTTATCCATTTTCCAGTTGTTTTATAGTTTATGGTCACCGGCGTTTCGCCTTTTTCAAATTGAAAATGTTTGTTTTAAAAATTATAGCTTATTTCGAATGTACGCTCCTTGATTCAGATCAAGGTTTGAAAATTTTATAAAAATTGATTCCTATGGGGTAAAAGGAATTTAAAAAATCTTGAAATTCGGGTGGGAATTGCATGGAAGAATTATCTGAACCTGCCTAAAAATAGAATGTCTGCAAAAATTGGAAAAAATGTTGGAAAATGACAAACGAAAAGACCCCCCAAAGGGGCCTTTTCGTTACGCAAATAACAATTGGTTTTTAGCCGAATTGGGTCAAGATTGCCCCACGATTACCTCTGAATCAAAATTTGCCATAATATACCTTGTCTAAGGCCATTGCTTCCGAGGGTCAGCGCAGGTGGTATTTCAGCCACCAGAAAGGTGCTTGATGAAATTATGGAGCTGAAAGGGCTGCGACCTGCCGGCGGTACCGACACCGCCTGCATGGCGCCTTTAAGCGGCCGCCTCGCGCGTTTCCAGAAGCCGATCGAGCCAGTCCGGATCCATCTCCGGCACCGAGGAGAGCAGCCGTTCCGTATAGGCATTCTCGGGAGATTTGAGCACCGCTTGTTTTTCCCCTTGCTCCACAATGCGGCCCCGCAGCATGACCACGATCTCATCGGCGATGGCCTTCACAGTGGCCAGGTCATGCGTGATGAACAGGTAGGAGACCCCCAGCTCGCGCTGCAAACGGTGCAGCAGTTTGAGGATCTCCTCGGCCACCAGCTGATCTAAGGCCGAGGTCACCTCGTCGCAGATGATCAGGTGGGGATCGGCCGCCAGCGCCCGTGCGATGCAGATACGCTGTTTCTCGCCCCCGGAAAGCTCTCCGGGATAGCGTCCGATGTAGTCTGCCGGCAGCTCGATCATCTCCAGCAGCTCCAGGATGCGCTTCTCCCTGTCGGCGGCCGTCACGCCGAAATAAAAGGACAACGGACGACCGATGATCTTGCGCACCCTATGACGCGGGTTCAAGGCGGTGTCGGGCATCTGGTAGATCATCTGCATCTGCCGCAGGTGCTCCCGCTGGCGGGCGGACAGTGCCGGCGGCAGCTCGGCGCCGTCGAAGAGGATACGCCCCTCAACCGGCGGCAGCAGGCCGGTGATCACCCGCGCAAGGGTGCTTTTACCGCTGCCGGACTCGCCCACCAGGGCCACGGTGCGCCCCCGGTGCAGCTCGATGTCGATCTTCTCCAGAACCAGCTCCCGGCCGGTGTAGCTGGCCGAAACCCCTTCCACCTTCAGAAAGGGTATTTTGGCATGCCCTCCTGCGCCGTTGCCGTCTTTTTTAAAACTTCTCACGGAAAGCAGCTGGCGCGTGTATTCCTCCCTGGGCTCGGCCAGGATGCGCCTAGCGTCGTTTTCCTCCACCAAATCCCCGTGGCGCAGCACCATGATGCGATCGGCGATCTGCGCCACGACCGCCAGGTCGTGGGTAATGTAAATGGCCGCCGTGTTGAACTGGTTGGTGATGTTCTTGATGGCCGCCAGCACTTCGATCTGGGTGGTCACGTCCAGGGCCGTGGTGGGCTCGTCGAAGACGATGATGTCCGGCCGGCAGGCCATGGCCATGGCCACCATGGCGCGCTGGAGCTGGCCGCCTGAGACCTGGTGGGGATAACGGTAGCCGATATGTTCGGGATCCGGCAGCAGCAAGCGGCGGTAGATGTCGATGGCCTGTTTTTCGGCCGTGTGGAAATCCATGATGCCGTGCTGCACGGGCGTTTCGGCATACTGCGTGATCAGCCGGTGGGCCGGGTTGAAGGAAGCCGCGGCGCTCTGGGCGACGTAAGCGATGCGGGTGCCCCTGATTTTTCTTCTCTCTTCTTTGTCGAGCTCCAGCAGCGGCAGCCCGTCGAAGACGATGGTGCCCGAGGAGATGCGGCAGCCCAGGCGCGTGTAGGCCATGGCCGCCAGCCCGAGAGTTGATTTGCCGGCCCCGGATTCACCGATCAGCCCGAGTACCTGTCCCTTTTCCAGTCTCAGGCTGATGCCGTTGACAATGGGGAGCCATTGGCCGTCGTGGCAGCCCTCGATCACCAAATTGTGTATTTCAAGCAAGCTCGCCATTTATCTCATCCTTTTACTCGTAGTCCTTCAGACCGCTGGCCAGGTGCAGGAACCAGTCCACCACCAGGTTGACGCCTATGGTCAGAAACGCGATGGCCGCCGCCGGCCAAAGCGGGACGAAGATACCGAAGGTGATGGCCCCGGCATTTTCCCGCACCATGCTGCCCCAGTCGGCGGTGGGCGGCTGGATCCCAAGGCCCAGAAAACTCAAGGCGGCGATGAACAAGAACACGAAACAAAACCGTAAGCCGAATTCGGCCACCAGCGGCGGCATGGCATTGGGCAAAATTTCATGCCGCATGAGCCACCAGATTCTTTCGCCTCTCAGGCGTGCAGCCTCCACGAACTCCATGACCTCGATATCCATGGCCACCGCCCGGCTCAAGCGGTAGACCCGCGTGCTGTCCAGCAGGGCGATGACCAGTATCAGGGTGGGGATGGAGGTGCCCACCACGGAAAGCACCATCAAGGCGAAAACAAGGGTGGGAAAAGCCATCATGATGTCCACCACCCGGCTGAGCACCTGGTCCACCCAGCCCTTGAGGGTGGCGGCCAGGAAGCCGAACACGATACCCACCGAAAACGACAGCAGGGTAGTGGCAAAAGCGATGGCGATGGTGTTGCGCGCCCCATAGAGCAGCCGGGTGAGCATGTCGCGACCCACCTGATCGGTGCCCAGCCAGTTGGCTGCGCTCATGGGGGCCCAGACGTCGCCCACGATTTCGGTCTCCCCGTAAGGGGCGACGAGCGGAGCGAAGATAGAGGCCAGGATGTTGAACAGGATCATGGCCACGCCGATGCGGGCGCTGATGGGCGATTCTCTTAAAAGCTGCAAAAAAGCCATGGCCGGCCTGCCTCACCTCGGTGCCCGCAGCCGCGGGTTGCTGATAATCGAAAAAACATCGGCCAGCAGGTTCAGGGTGACGTAGGTGGCCGCGAAGATCAGGCCGCTGGCCTGGACCACCGGAATGTCGCGCTTGGTCACCGAGTCCACCAAAAGCTGACCCATCCCCGGATAGGCGAAGACTACCTCCACGATCACCACCCCTGCTACCAGGTAGGCCAGATTGAGCGCCACCACGTTGATCACCGGCGAGAGCGCGTTGGGAAAGGCGTGCCGCACCACCACGCGCGCCCGCCTGAGCCCCTTTAGGTGGGCCATCTCGATGAAGGGGCTGGAGAGAATGTTAATAATGGCCGCCCGGGTCTGGCGCATCATGTGGGCCACCACCACCAGCGTGAGCGTCAGACACGGCAGCACGATCGCGTAGAGTTTCTCCAACAGGGACATCTGGGGGTTGATGTTGGAAACACTGGGAAACAGGAGGAGTTGCACCGACAGCAGGGCGATGAGAATATAGGCGACGAAAAAATCCGGGAATGAAATGGTGCTCAGGGTGGCCATGGAAATCAGGCGGTCAAACAAGCTGTTGCGGTAAAGGGCGGCCAGGATTCCCAGGAAAATGGAGATGGGCACGGCCACCACCGCCGTGCTGGCGGCCAGGAAAAGGGTGTTGGCAAAGCGCCAGCCGATCAGCTCCGCAATGGGCCTGCCGTTGGCCAGGGAGTTTCCCAGGTCGCCCTCCGTCAGGCCTCCCAGCCAGGCCAGGTAGCGCGCGTGGGGGGGCAGGTCGAGCTTGAGCTCCCGCCGGAAGGCGGCTACCGTCTCGGGGGTGGCGTTCTGGCCGAGGATTTCCTCGGCCAGATCCCCCGGCAGCAACTCGACACCGACAAAGATCAGAACGGAAATAACCCACAGGGTGAGCACTCCCAGCCCCACCCGTTTGAGTACCAAGGTGATAAGCGGACTCATAGACAACCACTCACAGCTTCCGTACCGGCGGCCGGCAGGACAACCCCTGCAGCAGTGCCGGTTTCATCTCAGAACTACACGAACCACCAGCGCTCGGAGCACCGCATACCGTCCAGCTCCCAGTTCACCCCCAGTTTGCCATGGGCGATCTTGTCGCTGGCAGCAGCCAGGTCGGCCACGAACATGGGCACCACCACCCCGCCGTCATCCCGCACCAGGGACTGCATCTCAACATACATCTGGCGGCGCTTCTTCTCGTCGAGCTCGGCCCGTGCGGCCACCAGCAACTCGTTGAAACGTTCGTTTTTCCAGAAGGTGTCGTTCCAGTCGGCATCAGCAGCGTAGGCCGTGCTGAACATCATGTCCTCGGTGGGGCGTCCTCCCCAGTAAACCGCGCACCAGGGTTTTTTCATCCACACGTTGCTCCAGTAGCCGTCGTTGGGCTCGCGCACCACGTTGATGGTGATGCCGGCCCTGGCGGCGCTCTCCTTGTAGAGCACGGCGGCGTCCACCGCGCCCACGAAGGCGGCCTCGGCGGCGCTCAAATCAAAGGTAATGTTACCCACACCGGCCTTTTTCAGGTGGAAGCTGGCCTTGTCGGGATCGTAGCGGCGCTGCTCCAGTTCCGCAGCGTGGTAGCGGTTGGCGCTGCCGATGGGGTGGTCGTTGCCCACCTCCCCATAGCCCCGCAGAATGGTTTTGACCATCTGCTCGCGGTCCACGGCATACTTGAGCGCCAGGCGCAGGTCATTTTTATCATAGGGTGCCGTGTCGCAGCGCATGGCAAAGGTGTAATGCTTGAAGCCGTTTTGCTGCATGACCTGGATGCCCTTGATGCGCTTTAGCAGAAGCACGGTTTTCAGCTCGCAGCGGTTCATCACGTCTATCTGACCGGTTTTAAGGGCGTTGGTGCGGGCGTTGACATCGGCGATGCCGATGATCTCCACCTCGTCGAACCAGGCGCGGTCGGATTTGAAGTAGTTGGGATTGCGCACGGCAAAGGCCCGCACCCCCGGCTCGAAATCCTTGAGGATGTACCCGCCGGTGCCCACCCCGTCGAGAAAATTGCTGCCGGCCGGTGATATGCTCAGGTGGTAGTCGCTGAGGATGAAAGGAAAGTCAGCGTTGCCCCCTGATAGGGTGAAAATAACCGTGTGCTTGCCGTCTTTCTTGATGTCCTTTATGGCCTCCACGATCCCCTTGGCGCCGGACTTGGTGTCCTTGCCGCGGTGGTGGTTGATGGAGTAAATGACATCGTCAGCGTCCAGGGTCTTGCCGTTGTGAAACTCCACCCCCTTGCGCAGCTTAAACACCCACTGCATGGCATCCTTGCTGGGCTCCCAGCTCTCGGCCAGCTCCGGAACGGGCCGGATGTCGGCGTCGATCTCCACCAGGTTGTTGCGGATCTGGCCCTGGTTGATCACCTGCACCATCATGTCCGTAATGGTAGCCGGATCCAGCGAATCGGTGGTGGACCCGCCGGCCAGCCCCAGTCGCAGGCGCCCACCTCTTTTGGGAGCAGCCGCCTGAGCCTTGCCGCCGAACAGCATGGGCGAGAGTGCGGCACCCACGCCCAAAGCGGATGCCTGGGCCAGAAAGCGGCGCCGTGTGATCTTGCCCTGCTCCAACAATTCCTCCACTTTTTCCAAGCTCGTCATGCCCTCCTCCTTTTCTTTGATGCGGTTTGTCCCTTGAAACTGCATTCCCCCCGGAGACTCAGCCGTTCTCATCGGAGTTGATTTCCTGGTTGAGCCCCAGGGGAAGAGCCTGCACATTTTTGGTGTCGATAAGGTTCAGAATCTGGTTCATGGCCACCGCCAGGATCTGGATGTGTTCCGACTCCAGGTCCGCCAGTTGGGCGATGAACTTCTGCTCGATGGGATCCGGCAGGGTGCTGCTCAGGGCGCGGCCGGTCTCGGTCAGGGTGATCAGGGCCACCCGCCGGTCGCCGTCCTTGCGGATGCGCTCCACCAGCCCCTTTTTCACCAGTCGGTCGATGATGCCGGTGATATTGGAAGGTGTCACGTAGAGCAGGCGGCTCACATCGGCCGAAGACAGGGCCCCCCGGCTCACAAGAAGGCGCAACACGGCACTCTGGGGGCCGGTCAGCCCGAATTGCTTGCTCATCTTCTGCGAGTCTATGTAGACGGCCCGCACCAGCTTGCGCACCGATCCCACCAACCCCTGAATGACGGCTTCATTTTCCGGTTTCATGCTGTTTGTCCATTCCGCGTGCTGTGGAGATTCAGGATCTTTACTTATACTGATCTTTGACAGTAAGATTTTTACTTTTGTGTAAAATCAGGGAGTTATGGTA
>JAOZSC010000136.1 GCA_029939875.1 Desulfobacterales bacterium | reverse complement strand
CTTCGGACTGGTCATGGGTGATGTAGACAAAGGTGGTGCCGACTTTGGCCTGCAGCTTTTTCAGCTCCACTTTCATCTGCTCGCGCAGTTTCAAATCCAGGGCTCCCAGGGGCTCGTCCAGCAGCAGCACGGCGGGTTCCAGAACCAGGCTGCGGGCAATCGCCACCCGTTGTTGCTGGCCGCCGGACAGTTGATCGACTTTTTTACCGCCGAAGCCGGCCAGATCCACCCGCTCCAGGATGGCCTCTACCTTTTTCTGGATCTCACCTTTTTTTTCCCTGCGCCTGCGCAGCCCGAAGGCGATGTTCTCGCCGACGTTCATCATGGGAAACAGGGCCAGGTGCTGGAAAATTAGGTTGACCGGCCGCTTGTTGGGAGCAATACCGAGCATATTTTTGCCGCGAATTTCAATGGCGCCCGAGGTGGGCTCGGCCAGCCCGGCGATCATGCGCAGCAGGGTCGTTTTGCCGCAGCCGGACGGCCCCAGAATTGAAAAAAAGCTGCCGTCCGGCACGTCAAAAGAGACGCTGCTTACAGCGGTAAATTCTTTAAATTTTTTAGTTACCTCTTGAACCGACAGATCGATCTGCATAATCGCCCTTATCCGGAAGAGTTAGAACGAAACATGCTGATATGCTCTTATCCAGCACTCTGGAAGACTGCGATAAAGGTTTCAGTGTTCGGGTTTCAGTATCTGGCATCTCCTTTCTCTGACACCCGACACCTGAAACCGTCAGCTTCTGACAACATAGTGTCAGCCGATTCGACTATTTGGCAGCTTTGACCTTGTCCAGAATCTTGCCCTCGATTTGTTCCAGTTTGGCCGGCACCGGGGGATACCACTTGATATTGGCGATGGCCTGCATTGGAAAACAGCGTTCAAAGTTGGCGCGCACTTCCATGTCCATGAATTGGCCCGCACCGGCCGAAGCGCTGGGATATTTTTCGGCATTGGTGAATATGGCAGCATTTTCCGGGCGCAGGACGAAGTTGATCCATTTATAGGCGGCTGCCACATTCTTTGCTTTGGCAGGCAGGGCAAAGGTGTCGATCCATCCCAGAGCGCCGCTGCGCGGAGCCACAAAGTCGATATTGGGATTTTCCGAGTGCAGCTTGTACCCGCCGTTGTCCCAGGCCATGGCCACGAAAACCTCCCCGGAACGCATCGACTGCAACAGCGCATCGCCGTTGGTCCAGTAATTTTTTACGAGAGGCTTGCCGGCAATCATGGCCTGCCCGACTTTTTCCATCAGGGCCTGGTAGGCCACCGGGTTGCTGTACTTGGCAAACGGATTGTCCCCGTAAGCAAAGGCCAGTGCGATCAGCGTCGGCCTTTTGAGGCGATAGCTGATTCTACCGGCATAAAGGGCATTGAGAATGTCGGAATAATCCCTGGCGGCCGGGGCATACTTGCGATTGACCACCAGTCCCGAGGTTCCCCAGCAGAAGGGCACCGCATGGGGCTTGCCGTCAACCATGGTATTTTGCTTCACGGCTTCCAGCAGCGGGGCGATGATCTGGTCGGTATTGACCTTGGACAGGTCAATGGGCTGGTAGATGTGAAACTTGGCCTGGACCGAGGAAATCCGGTCCTGGCTGGGCTGGGCCAGGTCAAAACCGGCCCCGCGGGTAGCGCGCAATTTGGCAATCATCTCCTCGTTGTTGGAATAGGTCACTTTGACGGTAATCCCGGTTTCCTTTTGAAATTTGGCGATCAGCGTCGGCGAAGCGTATCCTTTCCAGGTCAAAAGGGAAAGTGTCTCTGCCGACACGGTGCCGATGCTGACGAACACAAACGCAACAAGTAAGACTCCGATTAAAAATGTTCTTTTCGTCATGATGGTCCTCCTTTGGTTGAAAAGGATTGATAGGAAAGGGCGGTTGGCCGGCAAATCACCCCCGTAAAAAGATCACCCGCTTGCCGGCGGCAATAAAAACCAATTTATTCAAAGCAATTCCTGCCCACAATGTCAATGTTTTTCGTCAAATTCGCTTCAAAAATAAAATTGGCGCCAACTTGCCTGACTGCCGACGGCACCACCTTGCCGCCGATGGCTTTTTCATGCTATAAGATGGCGTATGAATCGTCACCTGATTGTCTTTGATATGGACGGCGTTCTCATTGACGTCGGCGCCTCTTACCGGGATGCGGTCCGGCAAACGGCCGGACTGTTTTTTCAACCGGCCCGGGAATCAAACCGGTTGCCGGATCCCCTTTTTCACCTGGCCGATCTGGCCGCCGTCAAGCACAGCGGGGGGTTGAACAACGACTGGGATCTCACCTGCCTGGTGGTCGATCTCCTGTTTGGTCTGGTGGAAAAACCGCCAATTTACAGCCACCCCAACCCCTGGACCCGCTACCGGGAAACCATGGCCCACTGTGAGGTGACCCGGCTGGCTGAGTTCCTGAAAGCCACCCCTGCCCCGCTGGCAAGGCTGCTGGAAGAAAAAGGCCGGGTGCTGCACCCGTTCATCTCCAGTCTGTATGAACAGGATGTGGGCAGCGGCAACGTCATCAAACAGATTTTTCAGGAAATTTACCTGGGCCGCAAACTGTTTCAATCAACCTATAACCGGGCACCGAAAGTCTGGCGGAGCGAAGGCTTAATCCGGCACGAAACCCTGCTGATCGACCGGCGCCTGCTGGAACGACTCGCAGAAAAAAACATCCTGGCCATTGCCACCGGCCGCCCCAGGGCTGAAGCGCATTACGCTCTCGAGCGTTTCGATCTGAAAAAATATTTCGCAGCCGTCTACTGCCTGGAAGATTGTCTGCAGGAAGAAAAGAGAATCCTGAAAACGCGGGGGGAAAAAGTTTTGCTGAGCAAACCACACCCGTTTATGCTCGATGCCGTGGCCAAAAGCCTGGCAGACGATCCGGCCGGGTTTTACTATATCGGCGACATGCCCGACGACATGCTGGCGGCCAGGGCCTCGCGCACCGGCTTTAAAGGTGTCGGCCTGCTGCTGGCGGCACCGGATAAAGAAAAACTGAAAAAGCAGTTGCTGCAGGCCGGTGCGGATTTCATCATCAAGGACTTCGACGCGTTAGAAGAAATTATCCTTAATTAAAGTCCGCCATCAAACCTGCAGACAGTCCTCGCTGAAGATCTTATCTAATGCGGCAACAACTTCATCCGCATTTTCTTCGGTAAACACCATGGGCGGCTTCAATTTGAGTACGTTATGCAGGGGACCATCGGTACTGATCAAAATCCCATGGTCTTTCATGCGGTTGATGATGTAATCGGCATGTTCCGGTGCCGGATCGAGGGTATAGCGGTCAATGACAAGCTCAACGCCTGCATACAGTCCCTGCCCACGCACATCGCCAATGAGCGGGTATTTATCCATCAGGCCGCGAAAGCCTTCAAGCAGGTGACGGCCGACTTTATGCGCGTTTTGCTGCAGGTGCTCGTTTTCAATAACATCCAGCACGGCCATGCCGATAGCGCAGGACACCGGGTTGCCGCCATAGGTGTTGAAGTATTCCATTCCGTTGGCAAAGGCAGCGGCAATGTCCGGAGTGGTAATGATGGCAGCCAGCGGGTGGCCGTCTCCCATGGGTTTGCCGAGGGTTACAATATCGGGCACAACCTGCTGGGTTTCAAAGGCCCAGAAATGACTTCCCACGCGTCCGAAACCCACCTGGACCTCGTCCACGATACAAACCCCACCAGCGGCCCGCACGTACGTAAAAGCCTCGGCCAGATAATTTTCCGGCAGTACGATCTGCCCCCCGCATCCCATTAAGCTTTCACAGATAAACGCCGCCGGTGCCCTTCCCGCCGTCCGAATCTCGCCGATGGCGTCTTTTACGTAGGCGGCATAGTGCCTGCCGGTATCGGGCCCCATCCCCTTGTGCACTCCCCGATAACCGTCGGGCATCATCACCTTGTAAACCCAGGCAGGAGCACCGCACCCTCCCGGGCCGTCATGTTTATAAGCACTGATGTCGATCAGGCCCTGGGTGTTGCCGTGGTAAGCCCCATCAATGGCAATGACATCCTGCCGGCCGGTGTATGCGCGGGCCAGACGCAGGGCCAGTTCATTCGCCTCACTGCCGGTGCAGACAAAAAAGCAGACGCGCAGCGGTTCAGGAAATTTTGCCAGTAACCGTTGGGCATACTCGATGATGTTGTCGTGCAGGTAACGCGTGTTGGTGTTCAGCACTGCCATCTGTTGTTGGCCGGCAGCAACCACGTGGGGATGGCAGTGGCCCACATGGCACACGTTGTTAACGCCGTCCAGATAGGCCTGCCCGTCTTCGGCAAACAGGTATTGTCCCCGTCCCCGCACAATTTTAAGCGGTTGGCGGTATGAAATGCTCAAATTTTTCCCTAAAATTTTGCGGCGAACAGCCAGGATGTCTTCCTGACTGAGTCCGGTGGGGAAAAAGCAGTGGCGAGGAATCCCCAGGATGAGATTGGGGTCCGGGCAAATGCTGAGCCAGATTTCACGTTCAGCCGGCCGGGCCACTCCGGGAAAATCTCCAGCTGTACCCAGCATGTCGATAATAATTTGAAAATGAAGATGAGGCGGCCAGCCACCGTTGGTCTCAGGCTCGCCGATGTGACCAAGTAAATCGCCCCTCTCAATCTTTGCCCCGACACTCAGCTGCTGCAAGGAATCCGGGCTCAGGTGACCGTACAGGGTGTAAAACCGCTGCCCCTCATCGGTCTGGTGCTCAATAATTATGGTTGGGCCGTAGTCCAGGTGAGCCGTATTATTATTGAAACTGTGCACCCGGCCGTCCATGGGCGCATAGACCGGTGAACCAGTGGACTTGTAAAGATCAACACCCAGGTGCACGGTCCGGATTTCAACCTTTTCATCGGTGCGCACCTTGAACTGTCCCGTCGTATAAAGCAACCGGGCTTCATCGTAACGGCCGATGCCAACAGGCGCCCCGGTAGTTTGCAGTTGCCGGAGCAGGTGATCCGCCGCCGCCGGTGTATCAGCCCCGTTACCGGTGTCCACCGACAATGCGCTGCCGACACTCAAATCAAACACCAGGGGGCAGTCGCTGCGCAGGTTTTCATCAATAATCGAGGCAAATCCCCCGGCCCTGGCTTTCAGCCAGCGGACGACCACAGCTGCCCGTGGCACCGGTGGCCGTCCGCAGGCACGTCGCAGAACATAATTGGCAAAACGCGGATGCACACCCGACAATTGATTTAACAGCGCCCAGGCCGGCTTTTCCGATATGCGCAGGTAAGCATTGTCCGGTTCAAGCCGCGATTGATTGGCCGCCAGGCAGACACTCATGCATAGCCGCATGCAGATCAGGTCGAATAAATCCGCCAGTTCCCGGTCGGTCAAAGGATACACACGGTGGTATCCGGTCGTCACCTGGGCGGCGGCAGCCAGCGGATCGGATTTGTCCAGCATTGCATACGCACAGGCAACCGCCACTTCAGCGACGATGAAACTGTGAACCATATCCCCGAAATCAATCACTCCAGTTGCCCGGCGGTTCCACCGGCCGTGGGGTTCAACCAGGACGTTGTAATCGTTGCCGTCGTTATGGATGACACCTGTGCGCAGCTCGGCCAGGTGTGGTTCAATTTGCCGCTGAAAGCGGGTGAGGAATTTTGCGACGACCGTCCGGTTTTCGTCCCCATCGATATGCCTGCTATAGCGGCCGACAACCTTGGCAGCATTCTGCAGATCCCAATGAAAATCACGACGAGCGGCCGGGTGATCAAAATCCTCCAGGATCCGGTCCAGGCGGCCAAAGAGACTTCCCAGGCTCATCAACAGCCCCTGATCGTGGGGTTTAACTCGAGCCAGGGGCTTTCCGGGCAGATAGGTCAACAGGCGCACATAATGAGATGCGCCGTCAGCACTGGCCAACGTGGCAATCGGTTCACCGTTGATTGCCGGGCATACCCGGGGAACCGCCACCTGTTCCGGCGGCAGCAACCCTTTTTTGTGGGCGATGTGCATCATCACCCGGTTTTGCACCTCCAGCACCTCCACACGTTCAGCGGCATTGGCAATCTTGAGCACATAACCATCGCCGCTTCGGGTTGTCAGGTAAAAGTTCTGGTCCCGCTCACTGGGCAGCTGCTCGGCATCGGCATCTACTGCGAATAAACTGCGCGCAATGCCGACAGCAGCCTTTGCAGTAAATCGCGGGGCCAGTTGAACAACAGAAGACATCAGCCGGGCATTCCTTTCCAGCGTTTTAATTTTAACAGGTGCATGTGTTGTAAGTGCTTAAAAGTCAGCGTGCCTGTTATCAATAGAGCACAATATGTGTTTTGGTTGAGCGTCATTGTCCATTTGGGAAAATCAAAATGCATAGTGCGCAAACCGACCGTAACTTTTTAAGAAGTTACCACAAAGGCCTATGATGCTCTTTTCAGTGTCTCCAGCGCCTTTTTGACCACATTGCCGGCGGTAAAACCGAATTTTTGCATCACTGTTCCGCCCGGAGCGGAGGCGCCAAAATGATCGATGCCGACAATCGCCCCCATGCGGCCGACATACCGGTCCCATCCCATGGAAATCCCGGCTTCAACCGCTACCCGAGCAGTAACTTCCGGCGGCAGCACGGCATCCTTATATCGCTGAGAATTTTTTTCAAACAACTCCCAGCTGGGCATGCTCACCACCCGAACAGAAAGGCCTCTTTTTGCCAGCACCCGGCCCGCCTCCAGACAGATATGCACTTCCGAACCGCTGCCCATCAGGATCACATCGGGCGTCGCATTTGAATCCGCCAAGATGTAACCGCCTTTTGCCAATGCGGTGGCCGAGGGGTACTGGTTGCGATCCAGCACCGGCAGACTCTGGCGGCTTAACAACAGGGCCACCGGAGCCTGGGTCGTTTTAACGGCCAGGCGCCAGGCCGCCGCCGTTTCAGTGGCGTCGGCCGGCCGGATGACGATCAGGCCGGGAATAGCCCGCAAGGCCGCGGCATGTTCCACCGGCTGGTGGGTGGGACCGTCTTCTCCCACGGCAACAC
>JAOZSC010000135.1 GCA_029939875.1 Desulfobacterales bacterium | reverse complement strand
ACCGGGCGGCAAAAAAAATCATGAAACAAAACACCGCCACCACCAGCACGGCGCTGTCCAGCCTGAAGATGAACTTCAGGATGTAGCCGAGCAAAAACAACTGCACAAAGGTGCGAATGGTGCCCACCAGCAGATCGCGCTCCAGTTTGAGGCTGTGCAGAAGGGAAGTGATGCCGGCGACAATTATAAATCCCAGCCCGACAAACAGCTGGCCCAGCCCGATGGGCACGATTTCCGGTGTCATGCAAGCTCCTCCACCCGGCCGTCAGCGATTTTCAAAACAACCGGTTTTACCTGCCGCGGCTCAAACCGGCGGTGACTGACCATCAGCACCGTCAAGCCGCCTTCTGCGCACAGGCGCTCGGCCGTGTGTTCAACGATGCGGCTGCTTTGCTCGTCCAGGGCGCTGGCCGGTTCATCGAGCAGCAGCACTTCGGGTTCCAGCAGCAGCCCCCGGATAAAGCACAGGCGCTGCAGCTGGCCTACGGAAAGGGTCTGAGCATTGGTTTTAAGGTCGATATCGTCGAGCAGAAAATCGTCCAGCTGGTGCCTGAGCACAGCATCATCCGGAACCTGACGGTCGCGGTTGTTCTTAAAGGAAAATGCCAGCAGCAAATTGTCGCGCACCGTGCCCTCCACGGCGGTGGGACTTTGCTGGATATACAGAAGCGAGCGGCGCAGCAGAGGCGGGCTGTAACCGGCCAGTGGGCGCCCGTTAAAAAATATTTCCCCCGCCGCAGGCTCTTCCAGCCGGTTGATCAGGCGCAGAAACGTCGACTTGCCCGCCCCGGAGGGCCCCTGGATCAGGTAAAACTTTCCGGCCGCAAGCTGCAGCGAAAGATCCTTGAAAAGGACCTTTGAGTCTGAAAAGGAAAAGGTGACGTTTGAAAATTCAATCACTGGGGTGTTGTTTTCCATATTTTACCGCTGTTTTTCTTGGCGGGCATGGATTCAAAAACAGTGCCCGGTGTTCAACCGTCACACTTATACCTCACACGATTTTTTTTGCAAATTGAATTATAAAATTTTCTTATAAGTCAGCCGGGTAGCTGCCCAGGCATTTCACTGACAGGGTCAACGCCTGCATTTTCTCCAGCACGCCGGACAGCTTCGCATCTTGTTGCGAACCCTCGCAGTCCAGAAAGAAGCTGTAATTTCCCGGGTCCGAACGCAGGGGCATGGAGGCGATGCGCGTCAGGTTGATATCGGCCCGGGCGAACAGCTCGAGCACATCGTAAAGCCGGCCGGCCTGATGGGGCACGGCAAAAACAAGGGAGGTCTTGGTACCCCGGCCGGGGTGCGGCTGCCGCGACAGCAATAAAAAACGCGTGCTGTTGGCCGCACCGTCTTCAATGCCTTCTTTTATTATTTTAAGATTATACAGATCGGCACACAGGGCGCTGGCAACTGCGGCCGCTGCCCGGGGATTGTCGCGGGCCAGCATCCTGGCCGCACCGGCGGTGTCGTAATAAGGCCGTCCAGCCGGTGGCTGGCCAGAAAATCCCGGCACTGGGCCAGGGCCTGGGGATGAGAGTAGACCAGACGGATTTCACGGTAATCCATGGTTTCAACCGCCAGCAGGCAATGGCGCACCTGCACTTTGGCTTCGCCGATAGCCTTCAGGTCGGTGGTTGTGAGCAGATCGTTGACCTGGGTGACCGCCCCTTCCAGGGAGTTTTCCACCGGCACCACCCCCAGGTCGAAATGGCCTTTTTCAAGTCCGCGAAAGACATCGATAAATTCCAGGCAGGGAATGCAGGCCCCGTCAGGAACCAACCGACGGGCAGCCACATCACCGTATGCCCCATGCTCCCCCTGGAAGGCAACCAGGGGTTCATCAAGAACAAAAAAACGGCGTCAGGGAACCGGCTGGACGCTTCGAAAGTAAAAAAAGAAGCGCCCACAGGCAAAACGACATTTTGTAACAGCAGAACAGACCATTTTCTCTTCCCCTGACGTTTTTAATGCCATACCTGATTGGCATTTCATGTGTCAATATGTTTTTGACCGCCAGAGGCGAAAAAAATCTTGACAGACAAAAATCATTCCGATAGAGATGAGAGAAAGATTAAGTGAGAAAGGATTTCCACGTGGCGCAAAGGGTTTCGGGCAGCTTTGCTTATTTTTGCTTTTACCGGTATTATTTTTATAATAACGGTCTGCCCGGGGTGCGCTGAAACCAAAAAATTTAAGCAAGCGCAACCAGCCGTGGGCGGACCAACTGCCCGCGGCTTTTTTGTTTTTACGGCCGCGGCAACCCGCGGCCTTTTTAATTAAAGCGCCACTGGAGCGGCGGAAAGGCGCATCAAAGGAAAGCAACCATGAAACCGACCGATGACTTACGCGTAAAAGGATACCTGCAGCTGCCGCAGCCGGAAAAACTGAAATGGGAGCTGCCCATCACCCGGGCGTCCCATGAGACCGTGACGGCCGGGCGCCGACAGATAGAACATATTTTGCAGAAAAAAGACCGACGGCTGCTGGTGATTGTCGGGCCCTGTTCCATCCACGATGAAACCGCAGCGCTGGAGTATGCCACCCGGCTCAACCAACTTCGGCAGGAGGTCCAGGACGCCTTTTGCGTGGTCATGCGAGTGTACTTTGAAAAGCCCCGCACCTCCGTGGGTTGGAAAGGACTGATCAACGACCCAGGCCTGGACGGTTCCTGCGATATTACCAAAGGGCTGCAAAAAGCCCGCCGGCTGTTGCTTCAAATAACGGCCATGGGGGTGCCCACCGCCACCGAGTTTTTAGAAACCATCACGCCCCAGTTCCTGGCCGATCTGGTCAGCTGGTCGGCCATCGGGGCTCGGACCACGGAGTCCCAGACCCATCGTGAAATGGCCAGCGGCCTGTCCATGCCGGTGGGTTTCAAAAACGGCACGGACGGCAACCTGTCGTCGGCCATCAATGCGGTAGCGGCGGCAGCAGCAGCCCAGAGCTTTCTGGGAATCGACCAGAACGGCCGCACCTGCGTGGTCAAGACCGCCGGCAATCCATGGGGGCACGTGGTTTTACGGGGCGGGAAAAACCCCAATTACGATCCCATCAGCATCGAAGAGGCTCGCTTGAAACTGATCGGAAACAATCTTCCCGAAACCATCATGGTGGACTGCTCCCACGGCAATTCCAGAAAAAAACACCAGGGCCAGGCCATTGTCTGGAAAAGCGTTATCGATCAGTATATCGCCGGCAACGAGGCCCTGACCGGCCTCATGCTGGAAAGCAACCTGCAGGCCGGCAGCCAGAAATTCCGCCCGGATTTATCCGCTCTGAAATATGGGCTGTCCATCACGGATGAATGCATTTCATGGGAGAGCACCGAGCAGTTGCTGCTTTGCGGACGCGACAAGCTGATGCGCTCCTTTCAATTCGACCGCGACCAGCGCTGGGTAAACGCCGTATGAAGTCCGTCCAAGTTACCGGCAGTTCCGGCCAGTCCACCATTCTGATCGGAGAACGGCTGGAAAATTTAATGGCTTGCTGCCCGGTGAAACTGCCGGTCATCATCACCGATGTCAATGTCTATGAGCGGTACCGCCAGGTGTTTCCGCCAGCCGAGGTCATCGTCATCAATGCCGGTGAAAAGGAAAAAACCCTGGACACCGTTCGCCATATATATGAGCAGCTGCTAGCCCTGGAAGCAGACCGCGGCTGTTTTCTCATCGGCATCGGCGGCGGCATGGTCTGCGACATTACCGGGTTTGCGGCGACCACTTACATGCGCGGTGTACGCTTCGGTTTTGTGGCCACCAGCCTGCTGTGCCAGGTGGATGCGGGCATCGGCGGCAAAAACGGGGTCAACCTGGGCGGCTACAAAAACATGGTGGGTACCTTTGGTCAGCCCGAGTTCGTCATTTGCGACCCCTGTCTGCTGAAAAGTCTGCCGCCGGTCGAGATCCGCTGCGGTCTGGCCGAGATTGTCAAGCATGCCGCCATTGCCGATAAAAATCTTTTTTCCTACCTGGAGACGCATTATGACCGGGCCCTGGCGCTGGATGCCCGGGTGATTGAAAAACTGGTGCACGATTCGGTGGTCATCAAAGCGGACATTGTCAACCGCGATGAAAGAGAAACCGGACAGCGCCGCAAGCTGAACTTCGGCCACACCTTCGGCCATGGCATTGAGAAAACCACCGGCGCATCGCACGGGGAAGCTGTCAGCGCCGGGATGGTGCTGGCCTGTGCCCTGTCAGTAAAAAAAGGGTCCCTGGCCGCCCGCGACGCCCGGCGGGTAAGCGCCCTGCTTGAAAAACTCGGCCTTCCGGTCCGGCTTGAATTTAACGGTGCTGCAGTGCTTGATGCCATCCGAAAAGATAAAAAAAGAGCCGGCAGTCAAATCCATTTTGTACTGCTGCGCAGCATCGGCGAAGCACTGGTGGAAAAAATTTCTATCGAAGAACTGGCCAGAATACTCGCGGTCCGGCAGCAAGACGACCCGAATATTTCATCCTGACTGATCGTAAACAAAATTAAAATCAGGGTAAGGTTTCAAAATGACCTCCGATAAAACCCGCAAAGCTTCCGGCGACGCGAATATCAATGATCTGCGGGGGCGTATTGACGCCCTTGACGACCAGTTGCTTGACCTGGCCAACCAGCGACTGGTGCTTGCCCGGCGCATTGGAGCCCTCAAGCGACAGACAGGCGCACCGGTTGCCGACCGGCATCGGGAAAGCAATATCATGGACCGGCTGCTGACGGGAAATTCCGGGCCGCTGGGCACCTATGATCTGCACCGATTTTTTGGGGACCTGATGGCCGCCGCGCGCAGGGTCCAGTCGCGCGATGCCGTTTGCGCACCGGCACCGGTTTACGCGGTTTTTGGAGACCCGGTGGCCCACAGCTTGAGTCCCGTCATGCACACCAGTGCGTTTTTGCATGCCGGCCTCGACAACACCTACCTGGCTTTCAGGGTCTCCGATATCGCTGAGGCCATGCGCGGTGTCCGGGCATTCGACATCCGCGGTGCCAGTATCACCCTGCCCCACAAGGTAAGCGTCATGACCCATCTCGACGAACTGGACGACATGGCGGCCCGCATTGGAGCGGTCAACACCATCGTCAACCGGGGAGGACGGTTGTGCGGGTATAATTCGGATTGGCAGGGGGCCGTAGCCGCACTGGCGGAGAAAACCGCCGTCAGCGACCGGCAGGTGGCCGTGATCGGGGCCGGCGGTGCAGCGCGTGCGGTCGCTTTCGGCATTAAAAAAAAGGGCGGCCGGCTTACAATTTTAAACCGCAGTCGTAAAAACGGGGAAATACTTGCCGCTGAGCTGGATGCGAATTTTATTCCTCTGGCGGAAGTAAAAAAGCTGGCATGCGATATTGTCATTAACACAACGCCGGTGGGCATGACCCCCCATGAGGATACCATCCCCCTGGACAGCCGGATCCTGCAAAAAGAGATGGTCGTCATGGACGTGGTCTACAGCCCCCTTAAAACCCGGCTTCTGGCCGCGGCTGAAGCCGTTGGTTGCACCATCGTTGACGGCCTGGCCATGTTTGTCTACCAGGGAGCGCTGCAGTTTGAGCTGTGGACCCAAACCGACGCGCCGGTCAACATCATGCGCCGGGCCGTGCAAGATGCGCTTTTGCCTGAAACAGAATTAATTTGATGCTTGCCATAAAGCCGCATAAAATAAAACAACGCTGTCAGCTGACCGTGCCGGGATCAAAAAGTTACACCCACCGGATACTGGTGGCTTCCGCCCTGTCTGACGGTTTGTGCACCATTGAAAATGCCCTGTTTAGCGAAGACACCCGGCTGACCATGGCAGCCTTGCGGCAGGTGGGCATCGATATTGACGATTCCGGCGACGGGAGGTTGGCGGTGCACGGACAAAAAGGCGCCCTGCAACCCTGCGGTGAAAAAATTTACCTGGCCAATTCGGGAACCTCCATGCGGCTTCTGACGGCTGTAGCAGCACTTGGCCGGGGATCCTACACCCTCGCCGGCAGCAAGCGCATGGCACGGCGGCCACTTGCCGATCTTGTCGGCGCGCTTGGACAAATCGGGATAACAGCGCACTGTGAAAACCCCAGCGGATGCCCGCCGGTGCATATCCGCGGGGGGACTCCGCAGGGCGGTCCTGTGGATCTTGACTGCCGCACCAGCAGCCAGTACCTTTCCGCCCTGCTGCTCATCGCCCCCTATACCCGAAACGGTTTGGACATCACCGTCACGGCGGGACCGGTGTCTAAACCCTATGTGGACATGACCGTCGGGGTCATGGAAAAATTCGGTGTCACGGTCAGCCGGCAGGGGTACGAGCATTTTTCCGTCAGCGGCCGGCAGGTCTACCGGGCCCGCTCCTTCACGGTGGAGGCCGACTGTTCCCAGGCCGGTTATTTCTGGGCGGCAGCGGCGATCACCGGCTCCCAGGTAAAGGTTTGCGGCCTTGACGGCGCCACCCGCCAGGGAGATGTCCGCCTGACACAAATCCTGGAGTCCATGGGATGCCGTGTCTTGCGGGAAACCGATGGCATACAGGTATGCGGCCACCCTTTGCAGGCGGTAACGGTGAACATGAGCGATATGCCGGACGTGGTTCCCACCCTGGCGGTGGTGGCTGCTTTTGCCGCCGGCACCACGGTCATCCACGGTGTCGCGCATCTGCGTGCCAAGGAAAGCGACCGCTTGGCGGCGGTGGTTGCTGAACTCAAAAAAATGGGTATCAGGGCCCGCTGCGATGACGGCATCCTGACCATCACCGGGGGACGCCCACGGGGGACTGAAATCGAAACCTACGACGATCACCGCATTGCCATGAGCTTTGCGGTCGCCGGGCTCAAAGCGCCGGGGACGGTAATTCACAATGAAGGCTGCGTGGAAAAATCCTTTCCCCGGTTCTGGCAGGTGTTTGAAACGCTTTATGCTTAAACAGGAGAAAAGTTGAATGTCCAGTTCCATGGGGACAATTTTAAAAGTGACCACATTCGGAGAATCCCACGGCCAGGGCGTGGGGGCGGTTCTGGACG
>JAOZSC010000134.1 GCA_029939875.1 Desulfobacterales bacterium | reverse complement strand
TTAAGCACGCCGCCAGCGTTCATTCTGAGCCAGGATCAAACTCTCCAATTAAATTATACAATACCGTATTTGCATACGGCATCTCTTACAAGGGCCCGACTCGTTCAATTCCACTATTTAGTTTTCAAAGATCAAATGGCCGCCATAATCGAGATGGCGGCTGGTATACAGTAAAGAACCGCTTTGCAAATGCAAAATCGGCCTTTCTAATATACTTATTGGTTGCTTTTTGTCAACCTTTTTTTCGGGAATTTTTGACTGCTGCTATTATATTTCAGTGTCTTATCTCCCGAGTTCTGCCGTAGACGCAAATTTGTATATTTATAGTTATTTTTTGCTATTGTCAAGCGATAAATACCTATAAAAAAATTATTTACGAGTGAAAAAATGGCCGGGCAGGTTTTCCCCCGGCCGACAGACAGAGCGTGGAAACTACAACGACTATTTCCTTTTGTCAACCCAATTTTGTAACATTTTGACCTTTTTTAAAAATTTAGATCACTCCTGAACCTTTATCTTGTGAAAGCGCTTTTTCCCCGATCGCAAAACAATGGTTTTTTCATCGTTCAAGTCCCTGTCGGTGATCAAATGATCAAACGCATCAATGCGGTGACCGTTTACGTACGCCCCCCCCTGTTCGATGAGCCTGCGCGCCGCACCACCGGAAGCCGCCAAGCCGGCTTCCTGGAACAGCTTGAAAACGGGAATGCCGGTTTTTAACTTTTGTGCATCCACATGGGAATGGGGCACGCTCAAATCATCGACACCGGATTGACTCCGGACAATGGTGCTGGACGGCAAAAGACGTTTCGGAATCTCCCGGTCGCCGAACATACTGACGGCGGCCTGATAGGCATTCAGTGCCTCCTGGCGTCCATGGGCCAGCAGGGTGGTTTCAAATGCGAGAATGGTTTTAGCACTATTCAGATCCGCGCCTTCAAGGCTCTCAATTTTTTGTATTTCATCTATGGGCAGAAACGTAAAAAGTGCCAGGAACTTGGCGACATCGCGATCATCCGTGTTTACCCAGTACTGGTAATAATCGTAAGGAGAGGTTCTTTCCGGATCCAGCCACACCGCCCCTTTGGCGGTCTTGCCCATTTTTTCGCCGCTGCTGGTCGTAATCAGAGGGAAGGTGACTCCGAAGGCTGTCTGCTGCTGCATCCTGCGTATGAGTTCAACCCCGGCAACAATATTGCCCCACTGATCGCTACCTCCCATCTGAAGCCTGCATCCCTGGCTCCTGTATAACTCCAGAAAGTCATAGGCCTGCAGGACCATGTAATTGAATTCAATAAAACTCAACCCGTCTTCAGAATCAAGGCGAATTTTACAGCTTTCTGCTTTAATCATGCGATTGACGGAGAAGTGGCGTCCAACATCCCTCAGAAAGGAAATATAACCCAACTTGGTCAACCAGTCGGCATTATTGAGCATTATTGCCTTTCCATCACTGAAATCAAGAAAATGGGAAAGCTGCTGCTTAATGCCCATCGCATTTTTTTCTATGGTTTCCAGCGTCAGTAATTTGCGCATCTCTGTCTTACCACTGGGGTCTCCGACCAGACCGGTGCCACCACCAACCAGGGCGATGGGACGATGGCCTTGTCGTTGCATATGTGCCAGGGACATGATCGGAACCAGGCTGCCGATATGCAGGCTGGAGGCGGTGGGATCAAAGCCGATGTAGCAGGTAATATTGCCCTGGTCGATATAATCTTCCAGCTCCTGCTCATGGGTCATCTGTTCAATAAAACCGCGCTGTCTGAGTTCATCAATTACATTCGACATTTCTGTATTTTCCTAGTTGTTCGGCCAGCACCTTAAGCCTGCCTGAATCCTCAAACGGTTCGACTGGCATCGTTATGAAGGTTCAAGGTTTAGGGTTGAACAGCGAACCGCAGAATAACCAACTGCACAATTTCAAAGGGTGGTGCCCCTTTGCTCAATCTTTTTTATAAAATCGACAGAATACATTCCTTCGACATTCGACATTCGACATTCGACATTCGATATTCATTATTCGATATTCGCCTTTCGGCAGAACCTTTGACCCCTGGAACCCAGATCCTTCTTGTGGGCGTACTCCACGGCCCTGGTCTCCCGAATCACCGTCACCTTGATCTGACCCGGAAAGGTCAGGGACTCTTCAATTTTTTTAACAACATCGCGGCTGAGAAATACGGCTTCTTCATCGGTAATTTTGTTGCTTTCCACGATGACTCGCAGTTCCCGGCCCGCCTGGATGGCATAGGTATTGGCAACCCCCTTGAATGAATTGGCAATGTTTTCCAACTCTTCGATACGTTTGATATAATTTTCCAACAGCTCTTTGCGGGCCCCGGGACGTGCTCCGGACAACCCGTCGGCGGCCTGAACTAGCAGATCATAAACAGAAGCGGGCGGCACGTCCTCATGGTGCGCCGCAATGGCATGGACCACTTTGGGGGACTCGCCCAATTTTTTTGCCAGCTTGGATCCAATAACGGCATGGGGTCCTTCGACTTCATGGTCAATGGCCTTGCCGATATCATGCAGCAGCCCCATGCGTCTTGCCAGTTTGACGTTCAAGCCCAGTTCAGAGGCCATGATACCGGTCAAAAATCCTACCTCAATGGAATGCTGCAAAACATTCTGAGCATAACTGGTACGAAATTTCAGGCGTCCCAGGTATTTGACCAGTTCGCCGTGAACGCTGTGAACCCCCAGATCAAAAGCTGCCTGCTCGCCGGCTTCCTTTACGGTCTGATCGACTTCCTGGCCCACTTTTTTCACCACGTCCTCGATACGTGCCGGATGGATCCGGCCATCGGAAATCAGCCGCATCAATGAAATGCGGGCCACTTCACGGCGCACCGGATTAAACCCCGACAGAATCACAGCCTCCGGTGTATCATCGATAATCAGATCGATGCCGGTGGCCGCCTCAAGGGCCCGGATATTACGTCCCTCTCGGCCGATGATTCTGCCCTTCATCTCGTCGCTGGGCAGTTGAACCACCGACACGGTCCTCTCGGCCACGAAATCCCCAGCATATCGCTGGATGGCGGTGGCCAGAATTTTTTTGGCTTTCTTATCCGCCTCCTCCCGGGCTTCATTTTCTATCTTTTTTATATACTTGGCCCCTTCATAGCGGGCCTCGTTTTCCATGGCGCGGATCAGCAGCTCCTTGGCCTGGTCGACCGTTAAACCAGATATTTTTTCCAGCTGTCGTTTCTGCTCTTCTACCAAGTCATTATATTCCAGCTCTTTGCGCTGGAGCTTGCCCTCCCTTTTGGTCAGATGCCGCTCCCTGCGGGAAAGCTCGTGATCACGGCGTTCAAATTGCTCAGTTTTGCGGTCGATGTTTTCTTCTTTCTGCACCAACCGGGTTTCTCTAGTTTTTAATTCTGCGCGGGTCTCTTTGGTTTCGGTATCAAATTCGCTTTTCAACTTGAAAAGCCGGGCCTTCATTTCCAGATCGGCCTCCCGCAAAAGTGTTTCGGACTTCTTTTTGGCTTCTTCGACCAGCCGTGCAGCCTCTTCCTCTGCCGCTTTGGCTTTCTGGGAAACGAATCGCCCTCTCATCCAGTAAGCAATGAGAAAACCGGCCAGAAAACAGCCCATGCTGATCAGTAATGCATAATCACTCATTATATTTCTCCCGGGTTATCCGGAACCTGAACGGCGGCACCGGTTACCAGATATGGTAAGTAAGTTGTAAATCGTACTGGTTGAAGGTAAGGTTTGCGAAACAAGCAAGGAGGGAGCGGCCCGATTGAAAGATTCTATTATCCGGCACAATGCGGAAAAAGGGGGGGAACCCCTGCCACAATGCCGTGTTGTCAGGTCTTTGAACCTGGGGTTCAAAGTGGGCACCTTTTAGTTTCTTCAGGCTTTTCTTAACAAGCAGAACATGCACACCGAAACCAGGGAGGGTTCCCATTTTCATAGCTGTTGGATCAAAGAATATCTTCCAATCACGTACATGGCAGGGGCAAAACTTTTTCCATCATTTCACTACCTTCACTGCAAGATGGCTTCCGGAAAACCGCAGATGGCTTCCCTCGAACCGGCATGGACAGGTAGTACGAAAGGTGTTGTGTTGCTAACTATCGGATCACATACATTCGTATTCAATTTTCCTGGTGGTTACTATTCACTGTACAGCAGCATCTAAAGTCCGAATCAGGCTCCCCGATCGGTCTGCAATCTCGTGCAACAACTTAAAATGATTCCGTTTCAATTCCATATGTTCATTGGCGATATTCAGGGCAGCCAGCATTAAAATGGTTAGTTTTGAAATGTTGGGCACTTGCCCGGCCTGCTGATTTTCAACACGGGCCACTTCTTCGGCCAGAAGATCAGCAACCTGGGCTGCCTGACTAACTTCTTCATTGGCTTTAAATGTATGCGATTGTCCAAAAAGCTCTATGGTTACGATTTGTTCCAATGGTAAATGAACTCTACCTTTCCCGTACCTATTCCATGCTGGCCGCAAACACTAGGCTTCTGAAATTTCATCAAGCCTGGCCAGCAACCCATCAATTTTCGATCGGATCAAGGCTTTCCCTTCAGCGTAACTTCTTTCCGCCTCAACCTTACCCTGGATCTCCTCCTCTAAGCTTTTAATTTTATTTTTTAATTCTAAGTTGGCGGTCTCCTGGACCTTGTAACTCTCGATTAAACGTCTAACTTTACGTTCCATCTCCTCGAACTGGTTTATAATCACTTCATTGTCCACTTTTTCCGCCTCATCTTCCTATCAATCTTCATGCAAGATTCAGCTATGGATTAATTCAATATAATCTGTAATATATCAAAAAGTCAAGGGATAATCCGTCGACGGTTTTCCATGATCGCATCGACGGTCTCCAGATCCTGCAAGGTGTTGACTCCCAGTACCTGGCGGCTGTCCGCATCAATAAAAACACCCATAGTTCGTTTTTTCCGATACCCGACGGCAATGATATCGGTCAGGTACAACTCCCCCTGGGCATTGTCGCAACCGATATCTGACAATGCGCTCATTAGAAGGTCCTTGCCGACACAATAAATGCCACTGTTAATCAGTTTGACCTGTTTTTGCCGACCGGTGGCATCGGCTTCTTCTACAATGCCGCAAAACCGTCGATTTTCATCCAGCAAAATCCGACCGTAGCCGTATGGGTCTTCCAACTCCACCGCCAGAACAGAAATATCACGTTCGCTGGCCAGGTGGTCTTCCACCAGCCGCTGGATAGTTGCCGACTCGATCAGCGGCACATCACCGCACAGGATCACAACCGGATCACAGTTATCCGGAATGTGGGGCAGAGCGCACAAAACCGCATGCCCGGTGCCAAGCTGATTTTCCTGGTAGGCAAACATCAGCGGCGCGGTTTCAGTTACGATGCGACGAACCGTTTCGGCCTGGTGACCGACAACCACGACGACGTTGTCTCCGGCTACCTTTCTGGCCGCTTCGACCACGTAAAGCACCATGGGTCGCCCCTGAATTTTGTGGAGCACTTTGGCCTTTTCAGATTTCATCCGGGTACCCAACCCGGCTGCCAGTATGATTACAGCAACATTTTTGTTCATTGCGCAACCCATAGCCTCTGGTTGATTGGGTTGATTAGTTGATTCGTTGATTGCGTTGGAAAGAGCAAGCAAACCCAGGCAATTTAACCCGAATCCGCCGAAGGCGGAGAATAAAAAAATATTGGAACTTTGTGCGTGGTCAATATCTTTCCACACAATGCCGTAAATCCGCCTCCATAGGGCAAAAAATACGAATTAAGCACCTAATCCACCATTCAACTCAATCAACCTATTTAACTTATTCAACAAATAAAAAGGTAAACCAACAAAGTTGGTTTACCTTATACCGGTTTGATGTAAACGCCGAAAAAAGTCTGCCTGCAAAAAAAAGCCGCGCGATCAAAGGTTCTGCAAAAGATTGATGCGCGTAACCGCACGATCAAGAGCTGCTTTGGCCCGGGTGATATCAACCTGTTCTTTGGCGCGGTCTTCAACAAGTCGCTTTTCAGCCCTTTCCATGGCCGACTTGGCCCGCTCCGGATCAATATCTTCCATTTTCTCAGCCGATTCGGCCAATACCGTCACCTTGTCCGGCAAGGCTTCAGTAAAACCTCCGCTGACAAAGACATAGCGTTCCTTACCCTGGGCATCCGTATACCTTAAGCCACCGGTTTTAATGGTGGTTAAAAATGGCGTATGCCCGACGAGCACACCAAACTCGCCCTGGGATCCGGGCGCTGCGACAATTTGAACTTCCTCGCTTATCACCACTTTTTCAGGGGTGACGACCTCCAACATAATATTGTCAGCCATACTAGTAGTTCCTTAAGTTTATTCGGCCTCAGCCATTTTTTGGGCTTCTTCGAGAACCTCTTCGATACCGCCCTTCATGTAAAAGGCCTGCTCGGGGATATCATCGTGTTTGCCTTCGCAAATTTCCTTAAACGCCCTGACGGTGTCCTCGATCTTGATATATTTTCCCGGTTTATTCGTAAATGCTTCTGCCACATGGAACGGTTGAGACAAAAAGCGCTGAATTCTTCTGGCCCGGCCGACGGTCACCTTGTCTTCATCGGACAGTTCCTCCATTCCCAGAATGGCAATAATGTCCTGCAGCTCTTTGTACTTTTGCAGAATCATCTGCACCTCGCGAGCCGTCTGGTAATGTTCCTCGCCAATATAGGCAGCATCCAGTATCCGGGAAGTGGAGTCCAGCGGATCAACCGCCGGGTAAATCCCGAGTTCGACAATCTGCCGCGACAACACCACCGTGCCGTCAAGGTGGGCAAAGGTGGTAGCCGGTGCCGGGTCAGTCAGGTCGTCGGCCGGCACGTAAACACATTGCACGGCGGTGATGGACCCCTTGTCGGTTGATGTGATGCGTTCCTGCAATTCCCCGAGGTCAACCGCCAGGGTCGGCTGGTAACCCACCGCAGAGGGCATGCGCCCGAGCAGGGCCGAGATTTCCGATCCGGCCTGGG